>SKJO01000418.1 GCA_007121975.1 Nitriliruptoraceae bacterium
CACCCGCCTGCGCGAGTTCCCGGCCACCCCACGCCCCGCCCGCCCGAGAAACATCCGCCTGCGCGAGTTCCCGGCCACCCCACGCCGCCACCGGCCACCCGAAGCTCCACCACCGCACGCCCACAACCGGCCCGCGCACGTGAGCGCTTCCGCGGAAGCGCTGCTCAGCGATCAGCGCACATCCCGGCGACCGACCCGGCTGCCGAACCCCGGATGGTTCGGCAGCCTCCGTTGTCCCCGCCGCTCACCGCCCGCGTCCCCGCCGCTCACCGAACCCGTTCCACGCCGCCCACCGACGGCACCGGCGGTGCGCCTTGCCCGCCCGCTAGCCTGGCACCAACACGGAGGCTGCGATGAACCTGAACGTCGCCAAGCTGGCGCTGCCGTGGGCTCGGCGCGCCTGGGGCCTGCTGCCGGCGTCGCTGCGCGTCCCGGCGCTGCTCGCAGCTGCGGCCGGCGGCATCGCGATCGCGGTGATGAGCCGAGGCGAGTTGCGCGAACTGCGCGAACGGGATCAGGCTGCGGCAGCCGAACGCTGAGACGATCGCTGCCCGCGCCGTCAGCTGCCTGCGCCTTCGTCCCACTCCTCCCAGCGTGCACCCTGTTCGAGTTCGTCGTCCGGGGGGTCGGCCACCACCCGCTCGAGCAGCGCCGCGTCCTCGCTGACCTCGACCACCCCGGCGGCCTGGTCCTCGACGTCGTCGACGTGCACGACCGCGATGCGGTACCACTGCTCCCCGTCGTGCTCCCAGAGCACCCCGACGTGCTCGATCCCGGCCCGCCCCCGGGTCAGGCACACGTTGGGTCGAGTGGACCACAGCCTCTCGACCGCATCGGCGAGGTTGCCCCGCTCGTAGCCGAGCACCCCGGGGACCTCCCCGTCCACGGCCACCGTGTCGAGCAGCCCCTCGAGATCACGGGCGTTGAAGGCATCCGCGATGGCATCGAGCGCATCGGCCTCGACGTCGTCGCGTAGCCCGGCATCGAGGTCGTCGTCGAGCAGGTCGAGCTCCGGGTCATCGACGTGGAAGCCGTAGGGGTCCGGCTCGAGGTGCTGGGACGGCTCGGGTTCACGCGACGGGTCATCGGCCTGATCGTCGATCCGCTCGAGCTTCGACTCGACGATCGCCTCGTAGGCCTCGGTCCTGGCCATCACGCGCCTCCTCTCGTCAAGCGCCTCCAGCTGGTCGGACCGGATGGGACGTGGTCGTCCATCGCTGGTGAGCTCAGCGTGCCCGCTGAGCCGGTCCGGGACAAGGTCCAGCGGCCCTGGTCGCACACCAGCGCGCAGTCTCCCACGCCCGCCCAGCGCACGCGTTGCCGGCCGACTGGCGTCCGAGCCGTCGAGCGGACAGGATGGAGCTACCCACAGCCGCCGATCCTCCGCCTCCCGATCGGGCCGGCTGGAGAGCCACAGATGCAACCCCGCCCTGACCACGTCCTGCCCGACGGCACCACCATCGGCATCCGGCGCATCCGGCCCGACGACAAGCGTCGGATGCTGGACATGTGGGCGCGGACCTCCGCGGAGTCTCGACGGGCGCGGTTCATGGGGCCCTACGACATCAACGAGGACAACGTCGCGCGCTTCACCGACCTCGACCCGTCCGAGGAGGTCGCGGTCGTGGCGACCCGGGGGCGGGGCGAGGCAGAACGCATCCTCGGCGTCGCCCGCTACGTGCGCGACCCGGACCAGCCCCATGCCGCCGAGTTCGCCGCCCTGGTCGAGGACGCGGCGCAGGGCACCGGCATCGGCACCGCCCTGCTGCGCGAGCTGACCGTGCTGGCCGCCGCCGACGGCATCGCCGAGTTGACCGGCGACATCCTGGCCAACAACTCGCGCATGCTCAACCTGGTGCGCGAGCTCGGCCTCGAGTACCGCTCACGCCACGGTGGCGGCGTGGTGCACAGCGACCTGCAGGTCGAGCTGACCGAGAGCTTCCTGCGGGTGGTCGACGACTCGGAACGGCAGGCGGCCGCGGCCGCGCTCCAGCGCTTCTTCCACCCGGAGCGGGTAGCGGTCGTCGGGGCGTCGCGCAACCGCGACTCCATCGGCGGACTGGTGTTCCACAACGTGCTCGACGGCGGTTTCAGCGGTGTGGTCTACCCCGTCAACCGCAGCGCGACGCACGTGCAGGGGGTAGCGGCCTACCCGTCGCTCGCGGCCTGCCCCGACGTCCCCGATCTGGCGATCATCTGCGTGCCCAGCCACCAGGTCAACGACCTGATCGACGAGGCCGGGGAGCTCGGAATCAAGGCGGTGTGCATCGTGACCGCCGGGTTCGCGGAGATCGGTGGCGAGGGCATCGCCCGCCAGGAGGACCTGATCGCCCGGGCCCGCGGGTACGGCCTGCGCGTGGTCGGTCCCAACTGCATGGGGCTGCTCAACGGACACGCCGCAGTGCGCTTCAACGGGACGTTCTCCTCCACCTTCCCCCGCCCCGGACGGGTGTCGATGTCGTCGCAGTCCGGGGCGCTGGGCCTGGCCGTGCTCGAGCACGTCCAGGACCTGGGCTTCGGGATCTCGACCTTCGTGTCGGTGGGCAACAAGGCCGACATCTCCGGCAACGACCTGCTGCTGTACTGGGAGGACGACCCGTCCACCGACGTGATCCTGATGTACCTCGAGTCGTTCGGCAACCCGCGCAAGTTCTCCCGCATCGCCCGGCGGATCTCGCTGCGCAAACCGATCGTGGTGGTCAAGTCGGGACGCACCTCGTCGGGGGTCCGGGCCGCGAGCTCCCACACGGCGGCGATCTCGTCGGGCGACAGCGCCGTCGCCGCCCTGTTCGAGCAGACCGGCGTGATCCGCACCGAGACGTTGGAGGAACTGTTCGACGTCGCCACCCTGCTCGCGACCCAGGGACTGCCCCGCGGCCGCAAGGTCGCCGTGCTCACCAACGCCGGCGGTCCGGGGATCCTCGCCGCGGATGCGCTCGAAGCCTACGGGCTGGACCTGCCCCGCCTCTCGGACCGCACCATCGAGGAGTTGCGCCGCTTCCTGCCCGAGGAGGCGGGGGTCGCCAACCCCATCGACATGATCGCATCGGCGTCACCGGAGACCTACGCACAGGCGATCCGGGTGCTGGCCGAGGCCGACGAGATCGACAGCGTGTTCGTGATCTTCGTGGCCACCCCCACCGCCGGCCACCTCGACATCTCCCGGGCCCTCATCGACGCCAAGCGCGACCTTCCGCCCGACGTACCGCTGCTGTCGGTGTTCATGTCCTCCTCGCAGCAGGTGCCGGCCGAGCTCGCCGAAGCCGGCATCCCCACCTTCGCCTTCCCCGAGGCCGCCGCCCGGGCGCTGGGGCGGGTCCGCAGCTACGCCCGGTGGCGCCGGCGTCCGGTGGGCCGGATCGTCGAGCCCGAGGGCATGGACCGCGACGCCGCCCGCGACCTCGTCGATGCGGTGCTTCGCGGGGAGGCGGAACCATCGGCGTCCGTCGGCGATGAGGGCGTCTGGGCCACCAACGACCAGGCCGAGGCACTGCTTCGCTGCTACGGCATCTCGCTCGCTCGATCGGTCACGGTGACCACGGCAGCGCAGGGCGCCGACGCCCAGCGCCACCTCGACGTCCCGGTCGCCGTCAAGCTCGACGCCCCGATCCACAAGGCCGATGTCGGCGGGGTCGCCCTCAACCTGAACTCACCTGAGCAGGTCCACGCCGCGATCGAGCGCATCCACGCCTCCCTGGTCCGCGGTGAGCTCGAGGAACACGCCGGGCGCTTCATCGTCCAGGAGATGATCGGCGAGGGCATCGAGATGGTCGTGGGGGTCAGCCACGACCCGTCGTTCGGACCGGTGGTGGTGACCGGCATGGGCGGCACGCTGGTCGAACTGCTGCGCGACGTGAGCGTGCGGGTCACCCCCCTGACCGACGCCGACGTCGAGGAGATGCTGGCCACCCTGCGCATGGCCCCGCTGCTGCACGGCTACCGCGGCTCTCCGCCCACCGACATCGCCGCGCTGCGCGACCTGCTGTACCGGGTGAACGCGATGGTCGAGGATCTGCCCGAGGTCAGCGAACTCGACCTCAACCCGGTCTTCGTCCGCCCCGAAGGTAGGGGGGTGGTCGTCGCCGACCTGCGCCTGCGACTCGTCGCGGCGGGCTGACCCCGAACCAGGCCCGGGAGCCGAACGTGACCCGCATCGATGTGCTGCTCGCCCGCGGCACCACGACTTCCTTCGAGTTCTTCCCGCCGAAGACCGACGAGGGCGAGGCCCACCTGCGCCGGACCCTGAAGGAACTCGAGCCGCTGCGTCCGTCGTTCGCCTCGGTGACCTACGGCGCGGGAGGCTCGACCCGCGAGCGCACCCACCAGCTCGTCATCGACATGCTGCGCCACACCTCGCTGGTGCCCATGGCACACCTGACCACCGTCTCGCACCACCGGCACGAGCTCGCCTCGTTGCTCGCCCGCTACCGGGCGGAGGGGGTGCAGAACATCCTGGCGCTGCGCGGCGACCCGCCGCGGGGCTCGCCGGCACCGTTCTACGACCTCGCCCACGCCATCGACCTGGTCGAGTTGGCGCGGGAGGTCGGGGGCGAGGGCTTCGCGATCGGTGTCGCCGCCCATCCCGAGGGCCATCCGCAGGCCACGTCGATCGCCGAGGACCGACGCCACCTCGCCACCAAGCTCGCAGCCGCCGACTTCGGCGTGACGCAGTTCTTCTTCCGGGCCGAGGACTACCTGGCGATGGTCGAGGATCTTTCGACGCTCGGGTGCGACACCCCGGTCATCCCCGGGGTCATGCCCGTCACCGACGTGCGCCAGATCGAACGGTTCGCGCAGCTGTCGGGCGCGGCCGTGCCGGTGGCGCTCGCCGACCGACTGCATGCGGTGCGCGACCGCCCGGAGCAGGTGCGGCGCATCGGGGTGGAGGTCGCCACCGAACTGTGCCGTGCGCTGCTCGACGCCGGCGCCCCGGGGCTGCACTTCTACACCCTGAACCGGTCGACGGCGACGCGCGAGATCCACGCCAACCTCGAGCTCACGGCCGAGGACCCGTCCACGCCCGCCGGGACGCAGCACGAAGCCTGATCCGTCTGACCAGCCTGCGCTCTGCCGCCAGCCGTCCGATCAGCGACACTGTGCGTCGGCCCGCAGCCCGACCAGAGCCTCGGGGGGAGCACCTCGCTCGACGACCGCTTCGACGCCACGCTCCGCGCCGCGCGCGCCGGGGCCGACTGGGCGTGGAGCGAGGTGTACCGGGATCTCGCCGGACCGCTGCTCGGCTATCTCACCGCCCAGGGATCCCGGGACCCCGAGGACCTGGTCGGTGAGGTGCTGCTGCAGGTCGTGCGCGACCTCGACCGCTTCGAAGGCGATGAGGCCGGCTTCCGCTCCTGGGTGTTCACCATCGCCCACCGTCGGCTCATCGACGAACGGCGCGCGGTCGGCCGCCGACCGTCCCAACCCGCCAGCGACGAGGAGCTCGAGGCGGTCCTGCCACCCAGCAGCACCGAGCCCGACGTGCTCGAGCGGCTCAGCACCGCACAGGTACAGCGACTGCTCGAGCAGCTGACCGACGATCAGCGTGAGGTGCTGGTGTTGCGGTTGGTGGCGGGGTTGCGCGCCGGCGAGATCGCCGAGGTGACCGGGCGGCCGCCCGATGCGGTCAAGGCCCTGCAGAAGCGGGGCATCAAGCGGCTGCGCGCGGTGCTCGAACGCGCCGCCACCACTCCGACGGACCAGGCACCCAGAAAGAATCGTTCGCAGAACCCGTCCCCTCCTGGCGGTCGCCAGCGATGACGACAGCGGGGGACGACACAGGGATGGACGCCATGCCCGATGACGGCCACCACCGGGGGTCTCCGGGGCCGACCCAGGACTTCGCCGATCTGCTCGGCGAGGAGTCGGATCCTGCCCTGCAGGCCGTGCTCAGGGCCGCCGCCGATCGCCTGAACGAACCACCCACCGAGTTCACCGCCCGCCGCCACCTCGCGGCAGTTCACGAGGCCGTCGCCGCCCACCGAACGCCGGCACCGGCCCGGGCCCCCCGGTGGGTCGGGGTCGCTGGGCGAGCAGCGGTGCTCGTGGCCGTGATGATCGTTGCCACCGGCACCCTTGCGGCCTTCGGCGCGCTGCCCGCCGCAGCCCAGCGTGCCGCGGTCCAGGTTGCCGAGGTGGTGGGCATCACCCTGCCCATGCCGGCCGAGGTTGCCGACCCCGGGGATCCAGCCGGCGCCGGAGAGGCGATCGTCGCCGATGCCGATGCCGATCTCGCGTCGGACCCACCGGGCAAGCAGGTCGCCGCCCTGGTCACCCCATCGGGCGACGAGACAGGCCCGTCCAAGGCCGAGCAGGCCCGTGACCGCGGCGTCGGACCCCCGGACGGACGCGCCGAGCCCGGTGAGGACAACGGCAACGGGCCGCCAGTGGACCTCGAGGTGCCAGCGGGTCGACCGGACGATCCGGGACCGCCCGAGGACCGGCCGGACCGTCCAGATCGGCCAGACCGGCCGGGCGACGAAGGGCGCCCCGAGCGACCCGAACAGCCCGACCGGCCGGGCGACCAAGGGCGCCCCGAGCGACCCGAACAGCCCGACCGGCCGAGCCGACCAGGAGGCCAGCCACCTCAGCCGGACCGGCCCGCGGAGCCCGAGCAGCCCGACCCGCCCGAGCAGCCTCCCGGCCAGGATCGCGAACCACCGGCTCCAGCCGACCCACCGGGACAGGCCGACCCACCGGCTCCAGCCGACCCACCGGGACAGGCCGACCCACCACGACCAGCCGACCCACCGGGACAGGCCGACCCACCACGACCAGCCGACCCACCGGGACGACCTGAGTCGCCAGGGCCACCGGCCGGGGGCTAGCGACGCAACACCAACGCGAGCGTTCGACGGGGTGCGCCCGAACGCGGCCAGTCGCGCAATAGTGTTCGCTATGCGCTCACTGCGGCAGCAGCGCGTCCCCCCTTGCCTCGATCCAGCGATGACGCGTGCGAAGAGGCGCAACCAACCCGGCGGACGATCAGCGCCAACAGATCTCGTCGCGTGACGACCCCCCGCGTCACGCGACGAACCCCCTTCCGGGGACGGCTCGACCCCCCGCGAGCCGTCCCCGGACGATCACACCGAGCCCCTGGTTGGGCCGGTCATCCGGACCCCCCGCTGGATGACCGGCCCAACCAGGGGCTCGGTCATGCAGGCACGCGGGCTCCAACGCGAGGAGGGGCGCCCGGTGGGCACCCCTCCTGAGCTTGCGACCGTCGGTCGCGCTCAGCGCATCAGTACCCGGCAGCGGCGACCGAGGCGTTCAGCGCCTCGAACTTGGCCAGGTAGGCGCTCCGGTCGGCCGTGAGCCGCTCGACGATCTGGCGGTACTCGTCGGTGCGACCCTGCCGCTCGTAGAGCTTGAGGGGCTGCAGGAGTTCCTCGTCGTCGAAGCCGGGGATCGAGACGGCGACCTCGTAGCCGAAGTCGGGGTCCTCGACCCACTCGATGGTCCCGTCGACGATGCCGTGCTGGACCGCTGCCGAGTGCGGGATCTTGACCTTCTTGGAGCGCTCGTCGCTGTCGGGACCCCCGACCCGTCCGGTGTTGAGCAGGTAGACCTCGAGCTCGCAGGTCTCGAGCAGCTCGAGGAACCGGTTGCCCATCGTGGACTCTTCCTCGAACCAGAACGGGTTGGTGCCCGGCACCCGCAAGCTCTTGCCGGCCTCGTGGGCGCCACCAGCAGAGGTGCCCTGGGTCTCGCCGAGCATGAAGTAGTAGGCGGCCTGCTCCGGCTTGAGGCGGGCGACCGCAGGGATGATGTTCTCGTTGCGGTTCAAGATGAACAGGTAGTGGGCCTTGGGCAGCGCCTTGGGGTCCCGGTGCCGGATGTTCTTCAGGGGGAAGGTCACCCGGCCGTTGGCGGTGTAGGAGTCGTCGAAGAAGTCGACCTTCTTGGTCTCGGGGTCGACCGCCACCGACTCCAACCACGCGTCGGAACGCGTCGCGCCGCCGTAGATGGTCGGCTCGTCGTCGGGGTCGAGGCCGTAGGACTTCGCGAAGCAGCCGTCCTCGGTGGTGTACACGGTGCCGCCCGGCATCAGGGCGATGAAGTCGTCCTGCACCGGCAGCGACCCCTTGACGTTGCGGAAGGTCGTGGTCGTCTTGCCCGTCCCCGACAGCCCGATGATCAGCGCCAGGCGCTCGAGGCCGTCGGTGGTCTCCTCGGCCGGGAAGGTCTTGGCCCCCGAGTGCATCGCGAGCCCGCCGAGCTCGTAGACGCGCTTGTTCCACATCCGTAGGCCACCCATCTTCGACTCACCGAAGTAGTCGGAGCCGAAAACGCGGGTCACCCAGTTGTCGTAGTCGACGAGGATCAGGCACTCCTCATGGTGCTCGGGGATGCGCAGCGTCGGGGTGTAGATGATCGTGAAGTCCGGCGACCAGTCCTCGTCCTTGTCGAAGAACAGCTGCTGCTGCATCGCCGGGATGTTGGAGTGGGCCTTCTCCATGTACAGCCGCGAGGCCGTGCGGAACTCGGGGTCGGGACCGATGTAGCCCTCGACGAGCACCATCTCCTGCTCGGCGATATGGGCGTCCTGCTTGGCCGCGTACTCTGCTGCCTCCGCGCGCGACATGGTGGCCTTGGCGTTGGGCTCGTCGGACACGATGAAGGTGGAAGGTGTGAGCCGGGCCAGAATACGAGCGGTGTAGTTGATGTTGTCGAACTCGGTGACGATCGTGCGATCCTTGGGCATCAACTCGAGCACCCACTCGCGCAGTTGCTCCTGCGTGGGGTTGCTGGCAACGGACTTGGCGGGGGGGAGCTCAACACTCATGGGGTTTCCTCTCTGGAACCGCGCGGAAGCGCCCGCAGGCTGCCGACCGGCGCCTGACGGTCGCCATCGACCCTAGCGACTCGCCACCACAACTCGGTCATCGACGAAGGCTCGACGATCGCGCGAGGAGCATGGCGATCAGCGGCCGCACAATCGACCCTCGAATGCGTGGCCGGATGGGCACAAGACCCGGGCGTGCGGCGCAGGTGGTCGGTGGTAATGACCGTCGCGCTCAGCGACCAATGAACAAGGCAATCGATACACGGGAACAGGGAATGTCGTCCGGAAATCCTGCGACCGATCACCAGAAACATAACCCACCCAACCGCTTGCTACCTTGGGTGATGCAACGGACGGTCCAGCGGTGGTGGCAGCAGGCTCGGGGACGGCTCGGAGCAGTCCGTGCAATCCGCAGAGCCCGTCACCGAAACGGAAGCTTCATGGCACGCAAGATGAGCGACGAACACAAGCAGGCATTGGCCAAGGGCCGCGAGGAAGGTCGTGCCGTACGCGAGTACCTCGCGGCACTCGACGCCGAGAAGCGACCCGGGCGTCGCCTCGACCGTGACACGGTCGAGGAACGGATCTCCTCGGTGCAGGCGCGCATCGACGAGGAACCCGATCCGGCCAAGCGCGTCGAACTCATTCAGCGTCGTCTCGACCTCGAAGGCCGACTCATCGACCTGCAGGACGCCCCGGACCTCGAGGCGCTCGAGGCGGCCTTCATCAAGGCCGCCCCCGACTACTCGAAGCGCAAGGGGATCACCTACCAGGCGTGGCGGGAGGCGGGCGTGCCGGCCAAGGTCCTCAAGGCCGCCGGTATCCGCCGCGCGGCCGGCTGAGCCGGTGCCGGGCCGCTGACCACGAGCGGCCCGGCGCCGTGGCGCACGATCAGGCGCTTGCGGTCTCGCGCAGATCCTCGGGCGGGAGGACCGCACGACGCGCCCGTTCGGCGCATCCCACGAACGCCTGCTCGAACCGCGCGGCATCCCGTCGGTAGCTCTCGAGCGCTGCCGCGTCGGCGCTGATGGCCTGCACGAGGTCGAACTGCTGGTAGAGGTCCGCAGCGAACGCCCGACGGTGCCGCGTGACACTGGTGCGCAGGTTCTCGATCGCCTGGCTGACCTGGCGGTCGACCTCCCGCAGCAGCTCGGCCGCGATCTCATCGAGCCGGCCGAGGATCGCCGTGCGGGCGCGGTCCAGGCTGCGGTGCCCGGCGAGCAGGTCCGACATCTTCCAGCCGACCAGCGCGCCGGCGAGCAGCCCCACGGGCCCGAGCATCGCCCCGGCCGCGGCGAATGCGGCCCCGCCCCCTGCCAGACCGCCGGCCACCGCCCCGGTCTTGGTCCCCGCCCGCGAGCGGTGCTCTCGGTCACGCAGCTGCTGGAGCTGGTCGGGGGTGACCAGCAGGGCGTTGGAGGACAGACGCACCTCGCCCCCCGAGGTGCCGAGCTCGGTGATCACCGACTGGAAGCGCTGCTCGAGTTGGCGTTGCAGCCGGGCCACCAGATGCTCGAAGCCCTCCGCGAACTGGCGTGACGCCAGCTCACCGGCGACCTCGAGTTGGCGACGGAAGCGACCGGCGAACGCATCGATCTCCTCGACGGTCGACAGCGCATCCAGGTCCTGCTTGGCGCGAGAGAAGGGCTGCAGCACCAGGCTGCGAATCCGCATCTTGAGGGGAGCGACATCGGTGAGCGCGAGGCTGAGTACGTCGTCGAACCGGTGCTCGAGCGCCATGATGTTGCGGTCGAGATCCCGTCGGAACGTGTGCAGTTGCTGCGGGTCGGAGAGCAGTTGCTGCCGGACGCTGACCTCGGCCTGCGCAGTGGCGACCGCATGCACGATGCGATCGGCCCCCATCCGCAGGGTCTGACGGCCGGCGAAGCCCGACAGGTAGTTCTCCACGTCGCGCAGCAACCGGTCGGCGCCCGAGCGGCGCCACTGCACGATGTCGTCGCGCTGGCGGGCCTGCCAGGCCTCGAGCGCACAGACGGGATAGACCCACACCTCTCCGGTGCGCCCGGCCCGGCGCGAGGCCTCGACGATCCGGCCTCCGACGTAGTCGAGCACCGAGGTGCGCGTCTCGCGGTCATGGAAGTGCTGGGGGTACATGTTGCAGACCAGGAACGTCTTCTTCAGATCCCGGGCGACGACCTCCTCGAGGAAACGCAGCTCGGTGGCGCTGACCGTCGGCGGCGACAGGAACAGCACGATGCCGGCGTCCACGACGTCGAGTTCCTGCAGGGTGCGCTCGGTATAGACATCGTCGGCCTCGGCGTCGTCGAGCCCCGGCGTGTCGATCAGTCGGGTGCCGTTGCGCAGGAATCCGACCGGGACCTGCTGTTCGACGACGGTGACCCCGAGACGGTTCTGGGGGTTGGCCTTCTGCGAGGTGAAGCGGTGCACCTCCTCGACGGCAACGTGCCGGATGGTGCCGTCCGCGAAGTGGACGGTGGCTTCCGGCGCGTCCCCGTAGGACACGTACACCGGGACTGCGGTCTCCGGGGTCACGTGCATGGAGGAGACCTCGGCGCCGATCAGGGCGTTGAGCAGGGTCGACTTGCCGCGCTTGATGAGCCCGAAGATGCCCACGGTGAACTCCGTGGACTCCAGCTCTGCTCGCACGCGGCTCAGCTCGTCGGCGATCAGCGAGTCGGAGTCGACGCTGCCCTCGACCTCGAGCCCCCGCTGCTGCTGGAAACGACCCCAGACGTCCTCGGTGTGCGCCAGCGCTGAGAGCAGCGCGGAGCGTTCGACATCGAACCCGTCGAGAAACTCGGCCATGGCCACCCTCGATGCTCGTCCACCGTCGTTGCTTCCGTCCTACCCCCCGTACGACCGGAGCAAAGGACCCGGCCCTTCTCGGACCGGTCCTTGTCCGTCCCATCGGCAGGACCCGGGGAGGACTTGAGCCCGGCACCTCCGCCGCGTGCGCCTGTCGAACCCGAGAGCCGGAACAGCGCGCGTCAGGTGGTGTGGACGAGCCGTGCCAGATCGTCGTACCAGGTGATCCGACCCTCGGCGGCCAGCGCGGCGAGCGCAGCCCGGGTCGACGCTGCGGCGGCCGGCCACAGCCGGCGGTCGACGTCGTGGTAGATGCACGCCACCAGCTGCGCCACGCTCGCCGGGCCGGACCCCAGCGCGGTCAGCAGCTGGTGCTCCCGGAAGCGACGGTGGTCGCGGTAGTAGCGCAGCACCGCCATGGGGTCCTCGACCAGCTCGGGTCCGTGCCCGGGGAACAGGGCATCGGGACCCAGGTCCAGCACGCGCCGCAGCGAGTCGAGGTAGGCGAGCAGGTCGCCGTCGGGGTGCACCACCACCGAGGTCCCCCGTCCCAGCACGTGGTCGCCGACGAGCAACGCCCCGGTGGGCAGACGGAAGGCCAGGTGGTCACGGGTGTGGCCGGGCGTGGCAACCACCTCGATCGCGACGGATCCCACCACGATCGTCTCACCGTCGCCCACGGTGCGTCCGTCCTCGCCAGCCACCTCGCGGGTCGCAGCCACCACCGGACAGCCGTAGCCAGCCGCCCAGGCCCGGGCCGCCTCGGCATGGTCCGGATGATGGTGGGTGACCAGCACCGCCACGACCTCGGCGTCCTGATCGAGCACGGTCCGGTCGACCTGCGCGCGGTGTGCGACGAGGTCCGGTCCGGGATCGACGACCGCCACCCGGCCATGGCCGGGCTCGCCCACCACGTAGGTGTTGGTGCCGTCCAGGGTCATCGGGGAGGGGTTGGGCGCGAGGACCCGCTCGGTGAGCTCGTCGAGCCGGGACCGGGCCGGCAGGGCACCGAAGGCGGGCAGGTCCCACCCGGCACGGGGATCTGGCGGCGGGGTCGGGGCCGGCGGGGTCGGGGCCGGCGGTGCGCGCCGGGACGCCCCGGCGGTTTGGTCCGATTCGGTGCTCACACGCGCGGCCTTCGACTCGCGACGAGCGTGGCGGTGGCGCACCGGCGGAGGTCGCCCGAACCCGGGGCGGACCCCAGGGATCGAGCGCGGTGCGCCACCGCGGACCGGTGCGGATGCGACCTCGCCCCGGTCACGCGGGGTTCGCACGGCTGCACGCCATCGGATGGGTGAGGCAATGAGTGAGCGGCGGCCCGGAGACCGGACCGCCGCTCACCCCTCCCGCCCTGGCTCGCTCCCGCTCCGCCATTGAGGTTGCGGAAGCATGCCAGCGGACGGTGTCCGATGGAAGGGGGGAACCCCACACTGGCCCCAAAAGCGCACGTCGGCGAGCGCCAAGCGTGACACCGAGAGCGTTCATCGGACACGACTTCGCCTTGGTCGCTCAGCTCAGACCGGTGATGGCTCACTTTCGTGCGGGTGCTGGACCATCGGACGCCCCTCCACCATCACGATCGTGGGTTGGATACGTGGTACCGGTTCGGTGCTCGCAAGCGCTCGTTCCCACACGACATGGGCCGAGGAGTGGCCGCTGAGCGCCTGCAGGTTGCGTCGCGTGGGGAAGATGATGACCGCGGCGCCCCGGGCCTGCTCGGCGAGCGCGTCCTCGGGACGCGACCACACCAGCGCGGTCGTCTCGATGCGGTCGTGGGCGGCGACCTGCCCGGCGGGCAGCGGCGTGATGAAGAAGCGCGTGTCGAACCTCCGGTGCTGCCCCTCGGGCGTGACCCACCACGACCACAGCGCCAAGCTCCCGAGGTCGAGCGTCAACGCCTCGTCCTCGAGCCATCCGCGCCAGTCCCAGCCTTGCGACCGGTCCGACAGCTGCTGCCGGGCCCGACGGAAGCTGTCCTGCGACAGATCGTCGCCCGTGAGCGCCTGCCCGTCCTCACGGGTCGCGAGCAGGATCCCGGCCTCCTCGAAGGTCTCACGCACCGCACACACCAGGAGTCCCAGGGCGTCATTGGGCGTCGCGGCCCCCAGGCGCGGCTGCCACCAACTCAACGGACGTCCCGTCCAGCGGGCCGGATCGAGTTCGCGATCCGCGGCATCGACCTTCCCGCCCGGGAACACGTACGCACCGCCGGCGAAGTCGGAGTCGAGATGGCGCTCGAGCAGCAGCACCTCGACGTTGCCGCCGTCCTCGGATCGGGGGGGGCCGTCGCGCAGCAGCACCACGCTGGCCGAGTCCACCGCCGGCACCGTCCCGGCCTGCGCTGCCGTCACGTGCCAACCTCCTCGAGGGCTGAGGGCCAGCCTAGACCTTGTCCCCACCACCGGTGCCGGTGTGGTTGGCTGAACCTCCCGGCCCGCGGAGGCTGCCACGATGCCCACCCCCCGCCTCGATCCGCCGCCTGCCTTGCCGCTGGCCGCGGTCGTCAACGCGACCGGGGTGGTGCTGCACCCCAAACTCGGCCGCGCCCCGCTGTCGGCTGCCGCCCGCCAGGCCGTGCTCGACGCATCGGGCTACACCACCCTGGAGATCGACCCGGCCACCGGACGTCATCAGTCCCGCACGAGCGGACCCGGACGGCTGGCTGCCGAGGTCCTCGGCGCGCCGGCCGCGACCGTGGTCAACAACGGCGCCGCGGCCCTGCTGCTCACGCTGCACGCGCTGGCGACCGGCCGCGAGGTGGTGATCAGCCGGGGCGAGCTCGTGGAGATCGGCCGCAGCTACCGGCTTCCCGACCTGATCGCCACCACCCCGGCCCGCCTCGTCGAGGTTGGCACCGCCAACCACACGCGTCTGGAGGACTACCGCCACGCCACCCACGCCGGGACGGGGCTGCTGCTCACCGTGCACCGCCCGGACCGGCACCCCGGTGGCAACGAGACGACGCTGGCAGCGCTCGCCGAGCTCGCCGCCGAACTCGGGGTACCCCTCGTGCATCATCTGGGCTCGGGACTCCCCCACCGGATGCCCGCAGCCCTGCCCGACGAGCCCTCGGTGGCCGGGTCGCTCGCGGCTGGGGCCGACCTGGTGCTGGTGTCCGGCGACAAGCTGCTCGGCGGCCCTCAGGCCGGCATCATCGCCGGCCGGGCCGATCTGGTGGCCGGCTGCGAGCGGCATGCGCTGGCCCGGGCACTGCGAATCGACAAGCTGCAGCGTGCCGCGCTGGAGGCGACGCTGTGGTCCTGGGCGCAGGCCGAACTCCCGGCCGACCTGCCGGTGGTGGCCATGCTCGACGCCGACCCCGTCACCCTGCACCAGCGGGCGGTGTGGATGGCGGAGCAGATCGGCCGGGATGCCCGAGCGGTACGCAGCAGCGCCCGGGTGGGCGGCAGCCTGCTGTCCGCGGTGTCGCTGCCGTCGTGGGCGGTGGGGGTACCGAGCCACGACCCACCGCGTCTGGCAGCCGCGCTGCTCGCCGGCGAGCCTCCGATCCTCGCCCGCGCCGACACCGACCAGCTGCGCCTCGACGTCCGCACGATCCCACCGAGCCGGGACGTCGAGGTCGTCGAGGTGGTCCGGGCGCTCAGTGCCGGGTGAGGACCGCCTCGACCTCGACCGGGCTTCCCAGCGGCAGCGCGCTCACCCCCACCGCCGATCGGGCGTGCACCCCGTGCCCCCCCAGTACGGCCGCGAGCAGTTCACTGGCCCCGTTGGCGACCAGGTGCTGCTCGGTGAAGTCCGGGGTGCTGGCGACGAACACGGTCAGCTTGACCACACGGAGGCGCTCGAGATCCCCGATGGCGGCCGCCCCCACGGCCAGCAGGTTGAGCGCCGCCGTCGCCGCGAGCTCGGCGCCCTCCGCGGTGGTGAGCGGGTCACCCAGCCGGCCGGTCCGCAGCAGGGCCCCATCGACGATCGGCAACTGCCCGGCGGTGTAGACCGTGTCGCCGAGGGTGTCCCAGGGCTGGTAGGCGGCGGCCGGTGCCGGCGGCGGGGGGAGAACCAGGCCGAGCTCGGCCAGCCGCTCGGCGCAGGTCAGGCCCACCTCAGGCCTCCGCCTTGGGACGCTTGAAGTACGCCACGCTGTCGGTTCCCACGGCCACCAGTTCCCAGCCGTCCTCACCCCACTGGTTGAGGATCTGCTGCAGTGCGTGGCTGATCAGCGGGACGGTTGCGTACTCCCAGCGGGTCATGGAGCATCCTCACGGTCGTGGTGGTGGCCGTGTGGATAGCGCAGGATCCGGCCGAGGGCAACCCGGAGCACGGTCCCGACCCCGCGCCATGCCTCACTCCGGCGCCGTCTCACACGGCCGTTGCGGTCACCGCCGAGGAGCGCTGCTCGAGCGCGGCCCGACGTTCGGCTTCGCCCATCCCGCCCCAGACCCCGTAGGGCTCGGCTTCGGCCAGGGCATGCTGTCGGCAGGGTTCGATGACCGGACAGTCGGCGCAGACCGCCTTGGCGGCGGCCTCCCGGGCCGTTCGCTCCTGCTTCGGTTCGAAGCGGTTGGGCCCGAAGAACAGGCCGGCACCCTCCGACCGACACCGCGCACGGTGCTCCCAGTCGCTGTCCGGGACAACGACCAGAGCCCTGAGATCGCTCCGCAAGCCAACCCCCTCCCAAGGATCGCGACCGTACGTTAGGCAACGCACACCCCGCTGGCTACCCCTGGCGTGCTTGCCTTCGGCAGCCGAGCGCTTGCCCTGCGCGAGCATCAGGGGGCTGGGGCCGGGGCCGGGGGGCCGGGAGCGGAGGCCGGGTCAGTCGCCGCCGGTGTCAGCGGCCGCGTCGGCGCCCCGACTCGCGGCCAGGGCGTCGGGGTCGAAGGGCTCGACGAGGACCACCGCCCCGTCGACGCCGTGCACCCGCACCGGCGTCCCGACCTTGGCGCGTTTGGTGTCCCCCGTCCAGCGGGCACGCCACAGCGCACCGTCGAGGTAGATGTGCCCCTCCGGGTTGAGCACCGAACGCACGGTGCCGAACCGCCCGACGAGGTCCTCGACCGCGGTGCCCTCCGGGCCCGCCTGGGCGCGCAGCACGGTGGTCATCACCAGGACGAAGAACACCAGCGCCGTGAGCGTCGTGCCGAGCACCAGCCACCACGGCAGCGCGAGCTGCTCGGTGGCGTAGAAGCGCAGCGATCCGGTGACGAAGGCCGCGGTCGCCGCGAGGGTGATGGGACCGAAGCCGGCCACGGCGGTGTCCAGCGCATACAGCAGCAGGCCGAGCACGACCAGGGCCACCGCCCACCAGGTGACCGGCAGGACGCTCAGGCCGAAGCCCCCGATCGCGAGGGTGATGATCCCGGCGAGCCCGGCGACGCCGAAGCCGGGCTGGAACACCTCGAACAGCAGCAGCCCCAGGCCGACAACCAGCAGCAGGTAGATGAACGGCGCCGTCGTGGCGGCGTGCAGCAAGCGTCGCACCAGCCCCAGGCTGTGGAACCGCACGCCGAGCTCGTCGCTGCGCACCCGGAGCGTCACCGGCTGCCCGGCGGCGGTGACCGTGACCCCGTCGAGTTCGACCAGCAACGGTTCGAGTCCCTCGACCCGCCGGACGTCGAACCCGGCCGCCTCGAGGTCATTGACACCGACCGCCTCGGTCAGCAGGCGCTCGACGAGCTCCGGGTCGGCGCCGGCGGCGGCGAGCTGTTCGGTCACGTAGGCGCGCTCGTCGAAGCCCTGGTCGCGCACGCTGAGGTCGGCAGGCGCCAGCGGACCGATACTCGCGTCGCTGGCGATCGCCGGCACCGACGCGGCCAGCCACAGCAACCCGGCCGCACCCACGGCCTCGGCTCCGCGCCCCAACGGGCCGACCAGGACCGCCACCGGAACCGGTGACGAGGCCACCGTGTCGAGCAGCTCGTCGAGGTCCAGGGACACCCCGCCGGGAGACGAGTACTGCAGCACCACCAGATCGGAGCCGCGGTCGTCGGCCAGGGCGATCACGTCGCGGATCTGTGCCGCCACGGGGGGGTCGATGAAACCGCCCCGCAGCGGGAGGACCTCCACCACCACCTCGGCGTCGCTGAGGTCGCCGAGTTCGACCCGGCCGGGATCGGCCGGCTCCCCCTCGGCGGCCGCGGCCCCGGGCAGTACGGGCAGCAGCAGCCCCGCGACGAGCAGGGCGAGAAGGACGAGACGGCCAGTGGCCGGGAGCAGAGCGCGCATGACGCGAAGGGTACCGACGGGACCCCGCCGTCCCGAACCCGCCGCCCACACCCAACGGCCCGTCCACGCCCTGCGGCCCGCGCGAACCTCGCGGGCGTCCTAGGATCTGTCCCCATGTTGGCTGCTGCGCTCCCGGGGTTCGACGGGTTGTTCCCGTCGAACGTGCTCATCGTGACCGGCAAGGGGGGTGTGGGCAAGACCACCGTGGCCGCTTCGTTGGCCCTGGCCGGTGTCGCCTCGGGCCGCCGGACGCTGCTGGTCGAGGTCGAGGGACGGCAGGGGTTCAGCCGCAGCTTCGGCACGCAACCCTGGGACTACACCGAGCGAGAGTTCCGCCCCGGGCTGTTCGGGTGCGCGATCGACCCGGCCGATGCGGTCTACGAGTACCTCGAGCTGTTCTACGGGCTCAAGCGGGTGCAGTGGGTGATGGAGCGCTCCCACGCGCTCGACTTCGTGACCACGGCCGCGCCCGGGCTGCGCGACCTGCTGCTGGTCGGCAAGATCTACGAGATCGAAGCCCGCAAGCGCCCGGACGGACGCCGGGCCTACGACCTGATCGTGGTCGACGCGCCGCCGACCGGGCGCATCGTGCCGTTCCTGCAGGCACCGGAGGCCGTGACCGAGATCGTCCGGGTGGGCCCGATCCGGCGACAGTCGAGCCAGATCCGCGACATGCTGAGCAACCCGGGGCGGGTCCGGGCCGTGATCGTGACCCTGCTCGAGGAGATGCCGGTGCGCGAGACCATCGAGGGCGTGCGCGCGCTGCGCGGGGCGGGCGTCGCCCTCGGACCGGTGGTCGCCAACCAGCAGCGCAACCCACGGCTGGATGCCGGGGCGGCAGCCGCGATCGCCACGCTGACCCCTGCCGCACTGCGCACCGAGGCGGACGGGCTCGGCGTGGATCTGCCGGTCGACACCGCCGAGCTCGCGCTGCGCCTGGCCACCGATCACCACGCTCGGGTCGAACTCGAGAGCGCGTTGCTCGCGCAACTCCAGGAGCAGACGTCGGTGCCGGTGCTCACCCTGCCGCAGCTGACCCGGGCGACCTTCGACGACGATGATCTCGAGGTCCTCGCCGACGTGCTCGCCCTGCAGGTCGGGGAGCCCGGCCCCCGTGCCCGCGAGGCGCTCGGCGCGGATGCACCGATCCGGGGAGAGCGCTCGTGAGCCTCGAGGAGGCGCGCAGCCACCACCTCGGCGACGCGGTCGCCGACAGCCGGGTGCTGGTGACCACCGGAGCCGGCGGGGTGGGCAAGACCACCTCCGCGGCCGCTCTGGGCTACGCGGGCGCCCGCGCCGGACGCCGCACGCTGGTCCTGACCATCGACCCCGCCCGGCGCCTGGCCCAGGCCCTGGGGATCGAACACCTCGACGACGAACCGGCGCGGGTGCCGGTCACCGCCCCCGATGGCGGCGAGCTGTGGGCGATGATGCTCGACATGCAGACCACCTTCGACCGCCTCATCGACCGCCATGCGACCTCGCCCGCCAACGCCCGGGCGATCAAGGCCAACCGCATCTACCGGACCCTGGCCTCGACCCTGTCGGGGACCCAGGAGTACATGGCCATGGAGCGGCTGCACGAGCTGCACGACACCGGCGAGTGGGACCTGCTGGTCATCGACACCCCGCCGACGCGCTCGGCCCTGGACTTCCTCGACGCCCCCAAGCGCATGACCTCCTTCCTCGAAGGACGGCTGCTGACCCTGCTGCTCAAGCCGGGCATGATCGCGGGGCGTGGCCTGGGACGCGTCGTGGGTGCCGGAGCAACGGCCTTCATGCGGGTCGCGGGCAAGGTGACCGGGATGGAGCTGCTCGAGGATCTCGCGGACTTCTTCCGGAACTTCGAGGGCATGTACGACGGCTTCAAGCAGCGCGCCGAGGAGGTCCTGGTGCTGCTGCAGGACCCGCGGTCGCGGTTCGTGGTGGTGACCACGCCCGAACCGCCACCGCTGCGTGAGGCCCGCTTCTTCCTCCAGCGCCTCGAACAGGAGGGCTTGCACGCCGCCGGGGTGGTGGTCAACCGGATCCATCCGCTGCCCCCGCCCGAACCCGGCGACGACGTGCTGCGCGCGGCCGCAGCCGCGGGCGGTGACGACGATCTCGCCCGCGGGGTCACGGGAACCCTGGCGGTGCTCGCCGACGTGCGTAACCTCGCCGAGCGGCAGCGTCGTGACGTCAACGCCGCCCTGTTCGGCGTCCGGGTGCACACCGTGGTCGAGGTGCCGCTCCTCGGTCAGGACGTCCATGATGCGGCCGGGCTCGAGTCCATCGCCACGACGCTGACCACGAGGACCGCCTGATGCCCACCCCCGAGGATCCGCCTGCCCCCGACACGCCGCCGACGGACGCGTCGGGCTGGCAGCGGGGGCCCGATCCCGACGCCCCGCCGTGGGCCCGGGGACGGCCGCGCGACGAACCCGAAGACACGCCGGCCACCGACGACGACGACCGGGATGCGCACGCCGAGGACGCGGCCGGTGAGCTCACCGTGCGTCGCCCGCCGACGCCGGGTCGCCCGCCCCGGCGCACCGGGGTGTTCGTGGATGCCGACGACCTGCGCGAGCACGTCGGCTCCCTGCTGCGGGTCCTGCTCGGCGGCTACGAGGTCGATGCGTTCGGCAACTTCACCTTCGTGCACGACAGCGCCCGGGTGTTCGTCACGGTCGGAGGCAGCCCGATGGGCCCGCAGGTCGGGGTGTTCTCGGTCACCAACCTCGATGTCGACCTGACCCCGCCGCTGGCCACGTTCCTGCTCACCACCAACCACACGCTGGGCTTCGGGGCGTTCAGCTACGACCCCCCCAACCGGGCCGTGTGGCTGCGTCACACGCTGCTGGGCACGACCCTCGACGGTCCCGAACTGCACGCGGCGGTGGTCGCGGTGTCGACCACGGCCGCGCGGTTCGACGACGCGATCCGCGACCGCTTCGGCGGGCGCACCTTCCACGAGGCCCCCGACGACGTGCAGCGTCGGGTCGAACCGCCCGAGACCCGCGACGAGCCGTCGGGTCCGGGAAGCAGCGGGTACCTGTGAGCCGGCACGACCGGGGGCAGACCCCGGCTGCGGCAGCAACGCCGGGTACGCTGGTGCTGCCGGACC
Organism: Nitriliruptoraceae bacterium; assembly: GCA_007121975.1. GTDB lineage: Bacteria > Actinomycetota > Nitriliruptoria > Nitriliruptorales > Nitriliruptoraceae > SKJO01. Next base: position 20,859 of record SKJO01000418.1, read on the forward strand.
GGGTCGGGACCAGGACCACCCGGCAACGGTGTCGAGGCCGGCAAAGGCAGCGGTGTGTCCTCCAGAGCGACCTTCGGCGACGTCGCCGGTCACTTCGGCGCGATCCTCGCCCGCCTGATCCTGATCGTGGTGATCGTGGTGGCGACCGGGTTGCTGCTGGGCGCGATGGTGATCCCCGGCGCGCTGGCCGTCAACAGCCTGCTCGGCACGGTGCGCGACGAGGTGCTCGACGTCCCGCCGCTGGGTGAGGCCGACGTCCCGCCCCAGAACTCCTACGTCTACGCCGACGACGGCTCCGAGCTCGCGGAGCTCACCTTCGAGGAGAACCGCGTCCCGGTGGCGCTGCGTGACATCCCCGACGTCGCGATCGACGCGGTGCTGGCCACCGAGGATGCGAACTTCTACGCCCACGAGGGCGTCAACCACCTCGCCATCGTGCGTGCGGCCCTGACCAACCTGCAGGCCGGAAGCATCGAGTCCGGGGCCTCGACCATCACCCAGCAGTACGTGAAGCTCACCTTCCTCACCCCCGAGCAGACGCTCGGTCGCAAGATCGAGGAGGCGCTGTACGCCATCCAGATCGAGCGTGAGCTGACCAAGGACGAGATCCTCGAGCGCTACCTCAACCGCGCCTACTTCGGCAACGGGGTGTACGGCATCGGCACGGCCGCGGAGCGCTACTTCTCGAAGGACATCGCCGACATCGAGCTCGGCGAAGCCGCGATGCTCGCCGGACTGCTGCGCGCCCCGGAGGCCAACAACCCGATCCGGAGCGAGGAGAACGCCCGCGCCCGACGCGACATCGTGCTCGGCCAGATGGCCACCCACGGCTTCGTCACGCGTCAGCAGGCGCAGACCGCCATCGCCCAGCCGCTGGTCATCGAGATCTCCGAACCGCCGCCGCCGGCCAACCCGTTCTGGGTGGACTGGGTCGCGCGGCTGCTGATCAGCGAGCCGCTGGCCCAGGGGCTCGGCTCACAGCTCGACGCCCTGGAGACGATGGGGGCGAGCACCGAGGAGCGTCGCCGCCGGGTGTTCCAGACCGGCCTGCGCATCCACACGACCCTCGACCCCGAGCTCCAGCAGTTGGCGGAGGAGGCGATCCGCGAGCATCTGACCTACGCCGACGAGCCTCCCGAGGAGGTCGCCCGCGAGCCGATGGGCTCGATCGTGAGCGTGGAGCCCGGCACCGGCGCGATCCGGGCGCTGGCCATGGGGCCCCACGAGTACGGGTCCTGCGCCGAGGACGGCAGCTGGGTCGGCGAGGATCCCGACACCGGCGAGTTGCTGTGCGACCGCACCAAGGTGAACGTGGCCGTGCCGGGAGGTGGCGGCTCGGGCCGGCAGCCCGGCTCGTCGTTCAAGCCGCTGCTGGTCGCGGCGGCGCTCGAGTACGGCATCTCGCCGGGGCTGACCGTGGACGCCACCGGCCCGCAGGAGATCGACGGCTGCCCGGACGGCGCCGGCCTGTGGGAGGTCAACAACAGCGGCGGCAACGGCATCGTCGACATGTACGAGGCGATGGCACGCTCCAGCAACGTCTACCACGCGCTGCTGATCGCCGACATCGGTCCGGAGCGGGCCGCCGAGATGTCCGGGCGGCTCGGGGTGCCGATCCCCGACCGTGACATCTACTGCCCGCTGTCGCTCGGGGCCACGGACACCACCCCCCTGGAGATGGCGGTGGCCTACGCCACCCTGGCCAACCGGGGCGAGCACTGCGCGCCGTTCGCGATCACCCGCATCGAGGACGCCTCGGGGCGCACGATCTGGGAACACTCGGTCGACTGCCAGCAGGTCATCGACACCGACATCGCCGACCGCGTGATCGATCTGCTCGCCGGCCCCGTCGAGGAGGGCGGCACCGCTCCCGAAGCCAACCTCGGGCAGTGGCCGACCCGCGGCAAGACCGGCACCACCCAGGACTTCCGCGACGCCTGGTTCACCGGCTTCGTGCGGCAGCTGGCGACGGCCGCATGGGTCGGCTACCCCAACGGTGACCGGACCTACGCCACCCAGGGACAGGCGTTCGAGGAGTGCGGCGCCGAACAGATCCCGGTCTGCGGCCCCGAGGGCAAGCTGCTCGAGAACGTCACCATCGCCGGGGTGTTCTACGACCGGGTCTTCGGTGGAACCATCCCCGCGCCGATGTGGACGACCTACATGACCCAGGCCGTCCAGCGCTTCGAGCCCGAGGGCTTCGAGGATCCCGGCCCGGTGCCCTCCGGGGTCGTGCCCGACCTGCTGCAGGCCAGCTCGGTCGCCGAGGCCGAGGAGCTGGCCCTCGAGGCCGGATTCCGGCTCGACACCGAGACCGTCAGCCACTGGCGACCCGTGGGCAGCTTCGTGGCGCAGGATCCGGCCGCCGGCACCCGCATGCCGCTGGGCAACCAGATCCTGTTGGGGATCTCGGACGGCACCGGCAACCTGCCGAGCGTGCCCAACGTGGTGGGGATGACGGTCGACGAGGCCTTCAGCGTGCTGTCGGGGGCCGGCTACCGCGTGTTCCGCAGCGACGTCGACGTGTTCGACGAGGAGCAGGTCGACCGGGTGATCTCGATGAGCCCGGGTCCCGGCACGGCGATGGTGCCGGGCAGCGACAGCCGGGTCACCATCAGCGTCGGCGTGCTCGCCGAGGAGCCGGAACCCGAGGAACCCGAGGAGCCCGACGGCCCCTCGGATCCGGGCGACGGGACCGGCGAGCCCCCGCCGGATCCACCGCCCGCCCCCGACCCGCCACCCGAGGAACCCGATGACGGAGGCGCCGGTGGAGGCATCGCGCCACCCGAGGATCCCGACGGTGGAGACTGAGACCGTCCGGCGGGCGCTGAGCGCGACCGCGGCCGCCGGGGCGGCTTGTGTCGCCTACGGCGTGCTCATCGAGCGCCGCTGGTACCGACTGGCCCGCATCGAGGTGCCCGGGGTCCTGCGCGCAGCAGGCCGGCTCACGATCCTGCACGTCAGCGACGTGCATCTGGTCCCCGGCCAGGACCACCGGGTGCGCTTCCTCGCCGGGCTGGCCGACGAGGACTACGACCTGGTGGTGGCCACCGGGGACCTCGTCGGCGCGCTCGACGCAGAGTCGGCGGCCGTCGACGCGGTGGCCCCCCTGACCTCCCGGGACCGGCCGGGGCTGGTCGTGCTCGGCAGCAACGACTGGTACGCGCCGGTGCTCAAGTCGCCCCTGGCCTACCTCACCGACCCGCAGCGCCGATCCCACGGCGCGCCCCTGGACACCGACCGACTGATCGACAGGCTCGCCCGTCACGGCTATCACACCCTGCGCGACGCGACGCTGCGGCTGCCCACGTCCGCCGGCACCATCGCGATCGCCGGCCTCGACGACCCGCACCTCGATCCGCAGACGCTGCCCGACGCGCAGACCCTGCGCATCGATGACGGCGACGGCAGCGAGGTGCTGCGCCTGGGCCTGGTCCACTCGCCCTACCTCGCCGCGCTCGACGTGCTCGTGGACGCCGGCAGCGACCTGCTGCTCGCCGGCCACACCCACGGCGGTCAGGTCCGCCTGCCGGGCATCGGAGCACTGGTCGACAACTGTGACCTGCCCCTGGACCAGGCGCGCGGGCTGTCGCGCCACCGCGGGCGACCGCTGCACGTGTCGGTCGGCCTCGGCCATTCCCGGTACGCGCCCTTCCGCTTCGCGTGCCGTCCCGAAGCGACCCTGCTGACCCTGTCGTGAGGCCGGTTCGCGCCCCCCGGGGCCGGCCGGGTACGCTCTCGTGCGCTCCCGGTCGGGAGCCACCGGGATGTAGCGCAGCTTGGTTAGCGCGCCTCGTTCGGGACGAGGAGGTCGGCGGTTCGAATCCGCCCATCCCGACCAGCACCGTGGCCCCGTGACCTGACGTCCGGGGCCACGTGTCGTGAAGGGACCCCGGGTGGACCTCGCAGAACTGCAACGACAGATCCGCGCCACCTACGGGGCGCAGGATGCCGAGCGCGGCGTGGACGGCACCTTCGCCTGGTTCATCGAGGAGGTCGGGGAGCTCTCCCGCGCGATCCGGCGCGAAGGTCACGACGAGCGCGTCGTGGAGTTCTCCGACGTGCTCGCGTGGCTCGTCACCCTGGCCGACCTGTGCGAGGTCGATCTGGCCGCCGCTGCGCAGCGCTACGCCGCAGGCTGCCCCAAGTGCAGCGCGACCCCGTGCGGGTGCGCCGCCGCCGACCCGAGCCGGCCCTGACGCCGGCGGGGCCGTGGCGGGGCCGTGGCGGGGGCCCGGGAGCTCAGCGCTCGGCGGCGACCAACTCGGCGAGTTGCACCGCATTCAGCGCCGCGCCCTTGAGCAGGTTGTCGCCCACCACCCACAGGTTGAGGCTGTGCGGGTCGGCCAGATCCTCGCGCACCCGTCCGACGAGCACCTCGTCGATCCCGGCACTGGCCAGGGGGGTCGGGTAGGCCAGGGGCTCACCGTCGGTCCCGGTGCCGTCCACGACCGTCAGCCCCGGGGCCTTGTCGAGCGCCTGCATCGCCTCGGCACGAGTGACCGGCCGGGAGAACGTCAACCGGGCGGCGATGCCGTGGCCGACCACCACCGGCACGCGCACGCAGGTCGGCGACACGCGCAGGGCGGGCAGGTTGAGGATCTTGCGCGACTCGTTGACGAGCTTCCATTCCTCGTCGGTGTAGCGCGCATCGGTGAACGACCCGCAGTGGGCGAGCACGTTGAACGCGATCGGCCGGCTGAAGGCTTCGGGCGGGACCGCCGCGGCGACCGCCTCCTCAGCGGCTGCACCCTCGGTGCGCAGTCGCGGCTCGTCGTCGAGCATCGCGGCGGTCTGCGCGAGCAGTTCGGTGATGCCCGACTGACCGGCCCCACCAGCGGCCTGGTAGGAGGTCGTGACCGCCTCGGTCAGGCCGAAGGCGTCGTGCAGGGGCTTGGCCGCCACCATCAGCACCATCGTGGTGCAGTTGGGGTTGGCGATGATGCCCTTGGGCCGGTGCGCGGCCGCGCCCGGGTTCACCTCGGCCACCACCAGCGGGACCTGCTCGTCCATCCGGAACGCCGAGGAGTTGTCGATCACGACCGCGCCGCGCTCGGCCGCGGTCGGCGCCCACTGCCGGGAGCGCGCCCCACCCGCGGAGAACAGCGCGAGGTCCACGCCGTCGAACGCCTCGGCGCTGATCGCGCGGACCTCGACCTCGCCGTCGCGCCACGGCAGGCGCTTGCCGGCCGAGCGTTCGGAGGCGAGGTAGACGGGATCACCCTCGAGCGGCAGCGTGCTGCGCTCGAGCAACCGGCGCATCTCCTGCCCGACGGCACCGGTGGCACCCACGACTGCGACCCGGAACCCCATCAGGCGCCCTCCTCCGCGACGATCAGGTCGTCCCCGAGCCCGAACGCGGCATGTACGGCCTGCACGGCCGGCTCGACCTGGTCGCGGGAGATCACCACCGAGACCCGGATCGTCGAGGTCGAGATCATCTCGATGTTGACTCCGGCAGCCGACAGCGCCCCGAACATCCGCGCGGCGACGCCCGGGTGGGTCTTCATCCCGGCGCCGACCAGCGACACCTTGGCGATGTCGTCGTCCTGCTTCACGCCGGCGGCACCGACCTCGTCCGCCAACGGTTCGAGCACGGCCCGGGCCTTGTGGGTGTCGCCGCGCGGCAGCGTGAACGAGATGTCGGTGCGTCCGTCCTCGGAGACGTTCTGCACGATCATGTCGATGTTGATGTTGGCCTCGGCCAGCGCCGAGAACAGGCGCGAAGCCACCCCGGGCCGGTCGGGCACCTGCTGGACGGTCAGCTTGGCCTCCGAGGTGTCGTGGGCGACACCGGAGATGATCGCATCCTCCACCATGTCCTCCTGAGGGCCGACCCACGTGCCGGCCGAGTAGCTGAACGACGAACGCACGTGGATGCGTACGCCGTGGTTGCGACCGAACTCCACGCTGCGCACCTGCAGCACGCCGGCCCCCTGGGCCGCCATCTCGAGCATCTCCTCGTAGGAGATGCGGTCGAGCTTGTGCGCGCCGGGCACGA
>SKJO01000464.1 GCA_007121975.1 Nitriliruptoraceae bacterium
GACGAGGGGGGCCTGCCGCCCGAGGTTCGCCAGGCACTGGTCGCCGCCTGGCCCCGGCCGGTCCCGCTCGAGGTGCTGGCGCGCCGCAGCGGCCAGCCGACCGGCGTGGTGCTGGCGGCCGTGACGCGCGCCCGGGTGCTCGGGATCCTGGCCGAGAGCCCCGACGGCCTGCGGCTGCGTCGTGCCCCGGGTTCGGGGGACCCGTCGTTGCTTGACACCCGGAGTGCCGGCAACGACGCTGGGTGACGACGGGAGTCCGAGGAGCGTGGGTGAGCGACGAGGCCACGGGATCCAACCCGGCGCGTACCTGCTCGGCGGCCTGGGTCACGGCCATCGAGCTGCTGGTGGAGCATCTGCAGCTCGAGCGCGGACGCAGCCCCCACACCGTGGCCGCCTACCGGCGGGACGCCTCGGCCTTCGCCCTGCGGTGCCAGGCGCGTGGCCTCGTGCATCCCGGTCAGGTCGATCTGCGGGTGCTGCGCCGGTACCTGGCCGAGCTCGACGCCCAGGGCTACGCGCGCACGACGATCGCGCGGCGTTCGTCCTCGCTGCGCGGGTGGTTCGCCCTGCTGGTGCGCCGCGGGGTGATCGCCTCCGATCCCGCGGCCTTGCTGGTCGCTCCCCGCACGGGTCGGCACCTGCCACGGGTGCTGCGCCTCGATGAGGTCGAACGGCTGCTCGCGGCCCCGGATGCCACCCAGCCGGTGGGCCTGCGCGACCTCGCCCTGATCGAGCTGCTGTACGCCAGCGGGGCGCGGGTCGCCGAGGCCTGCCGGCTCGACCTCGCCGACCTCGACCTCGAGCAACGGCAGGCACACCTGACGGGGAAGGGCGAACGCGCCCGGATCGTGCCGTTGGGTGCGCCGGCCTGTGGCGTGCTCGAGCGTTACCTCGATCAGGCCCGGCCGAAGCTACGGGCCCCGGACAGCCCGCCGGCCGTGCTGCTCGGGGTGCGTGGTGGACGGCTCGGGACCCGCGACGCGCGCACCGCCGTCGAGCGCGCGGCCGGTCAGGCCGGCATCGGCCGGGTCACGCCCCATACCCTGCGACACTCGGCGGCGACGCACCTGCTGGAGGGTGGCGCGGACCTTCGCGTGGTCCAGGAACTGCTGGGCCACGCGTCGCTGGTGACCACCCAGCGCTACACCCACCTGTCCCGCGGCCGACTGATCGAGGTGCACGCCCGGGCCCACCCCCGCGCGCGACGCGACCGACCCGGGGTGCCGCCCGGTTAGGCTGGGGGGAGTCGATCGCCCCCACGGCAGACGACCAGGACGGAGGATCAGGTGGATCGGGAGGTCCGGGCGCTGTGGGAGCGCTATGCCGACGCCCACGATCCCGAGGTCCGCGAGCAGCTCATCCTGCACTATGCGCCGCTGGTGAAGTTCGTGGCGGGCCGGGTCGGTGTGGGGATGCCGGCCAGTGTGGACCACGCCGACCTGGTGTCCTACGGCATCTTCGGCCTGATGGACGCGATCGAGAAGTACGACCCGCAGCGCGGCATCAAGTTCGAGACCTACGCGGTGACCAGGATCCGGGGCTCGATCATCGACGAGCTGCGGGCGGTGGACTGGGTGCCGCGGTCGGTGCGTTCCCAGGCCCGGCAGATCGAGGCGGCGATCCAGCACCTGGTGCCGCTGCTGGGGCGCTCGCCGACCGATGAGGAGCTGGCCGAGCACCTCGACCTCGAGGTCGGTGAACTCCAGGACGCGCTGGCCCGCATGGCCATGACCTCGGTCGCCGCGCTCGACGAGACCCTCCACGTGGGTGACGGGGACCGCATCCCGCTGGTCGAGACCCTCCAGGATCTCACGGCGGTACTGCCCGAGGAGTCGGTCGACGACGCCGCTACCAAGGCGCTGCTGCGGGAGACCATCAGCCGGCTCACCGAACGCGAGCAGACCGTGCTCGGCCTGTACTACTTCGAGGGCATGACGCTCGCGCAGGTCGGGGAGGTGCTCGGCGTCACCGAGTCGCGCATCTGCCAGATCCACACCAAGGCCGTCATGACGCTGCGGGTCAAGCTGCTCGAGCGCAGCCGCGGCTGAGGGACACGGCGGTTGCGTCCACAGCGGTGAGCCGGGCGCCGGGGCGTGCGGCCGCCGACGTGGCTAGCCTCGGGTAACGACCTCCGGGGGCGGAGGAGGACCACGACCGTGTCTGTCCCGTCCCCGTCCCGGTGCGTGTCCCACCACCGGATCCTGCTCCTGCTCGTGCTCGCGTGGGTGCTGGTGCCGCTTGCGGCCCACGCCGAGCCGGTGGCGCCTGCTCCCCGCGTCGCCTACCACCGCCCGGTGCCCGACGCGGTCGTGCGGACCTACCAGGCGCCGACGACCCGCTTCGGTGCGGGTCACCGGGGCGTGGACCTCGGGGCCCGTCCCGGAGACGTGGTACGCAGCGCGGCTGCGGGCCGCGTTCGGCACGCCGGTTCGGTCGCGGGCACGGTGTGGGTCGCGGTCGAGCACGCCGACGGGGTGGTGACCAGCTACGGGCCGTTGACCTCCCTGCGGGTTGCCGCCGGCTCCGAGGTGGCGGGCAGAGCAGCACTTGGACGGCTCGCCGCCGGTGGTCACGGACACGGCGGTGCCGACCACGGGCTGCACTGGGGCGCCCGACGCGCCGGGGCCTACGTCGACCCGCTCACGCTGCTGGATCCGCCGCCGGGGCGCCCGTCGCTGGTCGGACCCGGTGCCTGGGGCGGCGCCGAGCCGGCCGTCACCCCCTACGAGCCCTACCCCGGCGGCAGCGCCTGGGTGCCCTCCAGTCCCGTGGCCCAGGCGCCCGGCTACGCGGTCGCGCCCAACCCCAACCACCTCGTGCTGCTGCCCGGGCTCGGCTCCTCGAGCGCTCGTCCGGTGCTCGACGCCGCCCACCTCGGGTACGCGCCGGACAGCGTCACCGCCTTCTCCTACGCCGGTCCCACGCCGGACGCGGGCCCCCACGGCCCCGAGCACACCTGGGACGGGGTCGACCGGGCCGCCCGGCTGCTCGCCGAGCAGCTTCGTGCGCAGCACGCCCGCGAGCCGGGCCGCCCGGTCGACCTCATCGGACACAGCATGGGCGGCGTTGTCGCCCTGTGGTACCTGCTGGTCTACCACGACCCCTACGACCCGAGCCTGCCGCAGATCGGCCACGTCGTGACGGTTGCCTCGCCGCTGCAGGGATCGGACGCCGCCTCGCTGGCCGGGGCGCTGGACCGCCACCAGGCACTGGCCTGGCTCTCCGAGCTGCAGCGGGAGCTGCACGCCTCCGGGCACCAGGGGCCCCTGGCCCGGATCCCGATCGACGCGCCCGCCATCGAGCAGCTCGCGCCGGGCTCGACGTTGCTCGAGGCTTTGGCGGCTGGCTGGGGTGAGGCGTTGCGCAGCGAGGGTGCCGGCCCCCTGGCGACCGGCACCCAGGTGCTGACCGTGGCCGGCGCCCAGGACCTGGTGGTCGGCGCCTACGCCGCCCAGCTGCCCGAGGGATCCGAGCCGGTGGTGCTGCCCGGTGGGCATGGCGGTGTGCTTCAGACCGAGGCGGTGCGCGAGGTGATCTGGGACTTCCTGGCCGGTCAGCCGGTCGTGAGCTCCTCGGGTGGTCTGGCCCAGGCCGCCTCCGAGCAGGTCGGTGACGTGGTGCAGGTCCTCGCGCAGCTCACCGCGCTGCACGGCTGGTGGACGGGGCGGGGGGGCTGATCCAACCGCCGGGAGGGGCTCGGCGCTCGCGGTGCCTGCGGGCTATCCTCCCCTCATCACGGGCTCGCCGCGAGCGGCGGGCCCGACGCTACGCGACCCCACACGCGTGCTGACGGGCGGCCCCGGTGCCCTGCGTACCTCGCAGGGTGGGCCGTGATCGCGCCGGTCATCGACCGGCCCGAACTCCGGATGAGGCGCGCGGAGGCTCGAACCGAACCCACGAGAGGACCGTTCATGGCTGTCGTCACCATGCGACAACTACTCGAGGCTGGTGTCCACTTCGGCCACCAGACCCGCCGCTGGAACCCCAAGATGCGCCCCTACATCTACGCCGAGCGGGGCGGCATCCACGTCATCGACCTGCGCCAGACCTTCCGCGCCATCGAGCGCGCCTATACGTTCACCCGTGACCTGGTGGGCAACGGCGGCAGCGTGCTGTTCGTCGGCACCAAGAAGCAGGCCCGGGAGACCATCGAGTGGCAGGCCCAGCGGGTGGGCATGCCCTACGTCACCGAGCGGTGGATGGGCGGGATGCTCACCAACTTCCAGACGATGAAGGGCCGGATCGGCCGGCTCAAGGAGCTCGAGGCGATGGAGGCTTCGGGCACCTTCGAGTTGCTGCCCAAGAAGGAGGTGCTGCAGCTCAACCGCGAGCACGCCAAGCTGCAGACCAACCTCGGTGGCATCCGCAAGATGGCCAAGCTGCCCGAGGCCGTATGGATCGTGGACACCGTCATCGAGCGCATCGCGGTCGACGAGGCCAACAAGCTCAAGATCCCGGTCATCGGCATCCTCGACACCAACTGCGACCCGGACCTCGTGCAGTACCCGATCCCGGGCAACGACGACGCCATCCGCTCCTCGGCGCTGCTGACGCGCATCATCGCCGACGCGGTCGCCGACGGGTTGCTGCTCCGGGCCTCGCGCTCCCCCGACGAGGAGCTGCGGGTCCAGGCGCTGCAGGCCGCACAGTCGGCCGGCGGCGGGCTCGATGTGTCCGAGCCCAAGGCCGAGTGGGAGGTGGAGCTCGAACGTCAGCAGGCCGCGGAGCAGGCCAGCCGCGCTGCCGGCGAACCGGCCCCCGCCCCCGAGCCGGCCAGCTCCCGACCGGCCACTCCGCCGCCGGCACCGGCACCGGCACCGGCCCCCGAGGCCGAGCCTGCCGCGCCCAGCGACGGCTGAGTCGACCGTTCCGAGCCCCCTGCCGCAAAGGAGTACGTCCGTGGCGATCTCTGCTGCCCAAGTCAAGGAACTGCGGGAGCTGACCAACGCTCCCATGATGGCCTGCAAGAAGGCCCTGGTCGACGCCGACGGCGACCTCGACAAGGCCGCCGAGCTGGTGCGCGAGCGCACCGGCGCGAAGATGGATGCGCGTGTCGCCGAGCGCACCGCGTCCGAGGGACTGGTCCACAGCTACCTGCACGCGCCGACCCCGGGGCTGCCCCCCAAGGTCGGGGTGCTGCTGCAGTTGGCGTGCGAGACCGACTTCGTGGCCAAGGGCGAGGCCTTCGCCGAGCTCGCCCGTGAGCTGGCCCTGCACATCGCGGCCAGCAAGCCGTTGGTGGTCCGCGCCGATCAGGTCGATCCGGCGATGCTCGACAAGGAGCGGGACTTCGCGCGCAAGGAGGCCCTCGAGCAGGGCAAGCCCGAGAAGATCATCGAGCGCATCGTCGAGGGCAAGGTCAACAAGGTGCTGGCCGACTGGGTGCTGCTCGACCAGCCCTTCGTGCTCGATCCCGACAAGACCGTCGCCGCTCGCATCAGCGAGGTGCAGGCGGTGCTCGGTGAGAAGATCGAAGTGGCCCGCTTCAGCCGCTTCGAGGTCGGCGCCTGACACCGCCGTCTCCCGGGGCCCGGTCGTCGGTGCCCCGGGACGGCTAGCATCGGGGCGACGTGACGTCCACGACCCAAGGCGAGCTGCCTGTGGCTGCCCGACTCCCCCTGCACCGTGTGCTGCTCAAGCTGTCGGGCGAAGCCTTCTCCGACCCGCGGGTGCAGGGCGGCATCGATCCGACCATCGTCCGGCAGGTGGCCCGCGAGGTCGCCGAGCTGCAGAGCTCGGATGGAACCGAGCTCGGCATCGTGGTCGGGGGCGGCAACATCTTCCGCGGCAACTCACCGGCGGCCGCCGGTATGGACCGCTCCAGCGCCGATCACATGGGCATGCTCGCCACGACCATCAATGCCCTCGCGCTGCAGGACGCGCTGGAGAAGGCCGGGGTGGAGACCCGGGTGCAGACCGCCATCGCGATGCAGGAGCTCGCCGAGCCCTACATCCGCCGCCGGGCCATGCGCCACCTCGAGAAGGGCCGGGTCGTGATCTTCGCGGCCGGGCTCGGCGTGCCCTACTTCACGACCGACACGACCGCGGCGCAGCGGGCGCTGGAGATCGAAGCGGACGCGATCCTCAAGGGCACGCAGGTCGATGGCGTGTACGACCGTGACCCCAAGTCCGACCCCGAGGCGCGACGCTACGAGCACATCGACTTCCTCGACGTGCTCAACCAGGGGCTGAAGGTCATGGACGCGACCGCGATCTCGTTGTGCATGGACAACGCTCTGCCGATCGTGGTCTTCGAACTCCTGCGCGAGGGAAACATCCGACGGGTGGTGCGCGGCGACGACGTGGGAACCCTCGTCGGCGCGGCCGTGCCCGTCGCCTGACCACCCGACCCCCCGGTCCCCACCGGACCGGGCCGACCGTCAGAGAGGGTGACCACGATGACGCTCAAGTCGATCATCGCCGATGCCGAGCACCGCATGGACCAGGCGGTGGCCAAGGTCGGCGAGGACTTCGGTGCGATCCGGACCGGCCGGGCCAATCCCCAGCTGCTCCACCGTGTGCAGGTCAACTACTACGGCACCCCGACGCCGCTGCAGCAGTTGGCCAACTTCACGGTGCCCGAGCCGCGCATGCTGATGGTGCACCCCTTCGACAAGGGGTCGGTGTCCGCGATCGAGAAGGCCATCCGCGAGTCGGACCTCGGCCTCAATCCCTCGTCGGACGGTTCCACCATCCGCTGCATCATCCCCGAGCTCACCGAGGAACGCCGCCGCGAGTTCATCAAGCTCGCCAAGAGCGCCGCCGAGGACGGACGCATCGCGGTGCGCAACGTGCGGCGCCACGCCCGCGACGCCATGCAGAAGCTCGAGGACGACGGCGAGGTCGGGCAGGACGACCACGAGCGCACCAGCAAGCGCCTCGAGGAGGTCACCGGTGCGCACGTCGCCCGGATCGACGACCTGCTCGAGCAGAAGGAGAAGGACCTGATGGAGGTGTGAGCAGCGACGCCCCCGTGCCCGAAGCCGACCACCCCACCGACGCCGGTGCTGGAGTCCAGCCGGCCGCTGCGTCGACCCGCGCCGTGGTCGGCGGGCGCAACCTGCCGGTGGCGATCGCGGTCGGACTGCTGCTCGCGGGGGCGTTCCTCGGGTCACTGGCATGGCACCCGTTGGCCTTCACCACGGTGGTCGCGGTGCTGGCCGTGGTGGCGGTGATCGAGATCGGGCGGGTGCTCGACGGGATCGGTCGGCGCGTCGACGTCCCGGTGCTGGTCGGCGCAGCACTGGCCATGCTCTACGGCGCCTACTTCGGGGGCAGCGCCGGGCTGTTGGCCGGCGTCGTGGCGCTGCTGCTGGTCGCGGTGCTGCGCGTGCTGGGCGACCCACGGCGCGAGCAGGTGGCCGACCGCCTGGGACTGACCGTGCTGTTCGGGTTGTGGGTGGGGCTGCTCGCCGCGTTCGCGCCGCTGCTCGTCGATCGGCCCAGCGGGCCGGTCGTCGTGCTCGCCGTGGTGGGCGGTGCGATCCTCGCGGACATCGGCGGCTACGCCTTCGGCGTGACGCTTGGACGCCACAAGCTCGCTCCGGTGCTCAGCCCCAACAAGACCTGGGAGGGCCTGGCGGGTGCGATCGTGCTGCCGGTCGTGCTCGCGGCGCTGGTGCTGCCGCGGATCGACGGGGTGTTCACCCCGATGAACGCGGCGCTGCTCGCGGGCCTGGCCAGCCTGGCCGCGATGGCCGGTGACCTGGCCGAGTCCATGCTCAAGCGTGACCTCGAGGTCAAGGACCTCGGCGACGTCCTGCCCGGCCACGGCGGCATCCTCGACCGGGTCGACGGGATCCTGTTCGCCCTACCGGTCGGGACCATGGCCGCCGAACTGCTGCTGTAGGTCGCGTACCCTGCCCACGGCTGGCTGTCCCCGACCCCCGGTTGTTCGCTGTGCCCGATGTTCCCGTGGCTCCTGCCGGGCCGTCGCCGATCGATCCCTACACCCTGGATCGCGACGGCCTCTCCGCGCTGCTCGATGAGCTCGGCCAGCCCGGCTACCGCGCCGGACAGGTCGCCGACTGGCTCGTGCGTGGGGTCGACGACCCGCAGGCGATGACCGACCTGCCGCTCGAGCTGCGCACGCAGCTCGAGGACCGCTTCGCGCCCGCCCGCCCCGAGCTCGTCGCGCACACGGTGGCCGACGAGGGCCATACCCACAAGCTGCTGCTGCGGTTCCCCGACGGTGAGGCGATCGAGACCGTCCTGATGCTCTACCCGCGCCGCGCGACGGTGTGCATCTCCACCCAGGCGGGCTGCGCGATGGGGTGCCCGTTCTGCGCCACCGGACAGGCCGGCTTCCGCCGCCAGCTGACCGCCGGCGAGGTCGTGCGGCAGGTGGTCGTGGCCGACGCCGCCCTGCGCAGCGGCTCGCTGGGCGGTGCGCAGCTGCCGGAGGGTGCGCCCGACCACGTCACCAACGTCGTCTACATGGGCATGGGGGAGCCGCTCGCGAACCTGCCGGCAACCCTCGACAGCGTGCGGTGGCTGCACGAACCGGACGGTTTCGGGCTGTCGGCCCGAGGCATCACCGTGTCGACGGTGGGGCTGGTCCCCGGGATCCGCCGACTGGCGGAGCTCGGGCTGCCGGTCACCCTGGCGGTCAGCCTGCATGCGGCCACCGACGAGCTGCGTGACGAGCTGGTTCCCGTCAACCGCAGCCACCCGCTGGCCGAGCTCGAGCAGGAGGTGGCCGCCTACCGCCGCCGGACCGGGCGGCGGGTGACCATCGAGTGGTGTCTGATCGGTGAGGTCAACGACGACACCGACCAGGCCGACCGGCTCGCCGCGATCGCTCGTCGGCTCGGCGCGCACGTCAACGTGATCCCGATGAACCCCACCCCGGGTGTCCGCTGGCGGGAACCCTCCCGGGGCCGCACCCGCCGCTTCGTCGACCGGGTCCGGGCCCGGGGCGCGCAGATCACGCTGCGCGACACCCGCGGACGCGATGCGGATGCCGCCTGCGGGCAGCTGATGGCGTCCTACGCGCTGGGGGCCGGGACGCGGCTGCCGGTCGCGGTCGGGGCGGCCGAGCGCATCGAGCAGCGGGGGGAGGGGGGCCGGTGAGGTCGATCGTCCTGCTCGGTTCCACGGGTTCGATCGGCACCCAGGCGCTTCAGGTGGTGGCCGCGCACCCGGACCGGTTCCGGGTGGTCGGCCTCGCGGCCGGACGTGACGTGGGCGCCCTCGCCGCGCAGGCCGATGCCCATGGGGTCCGGCGGGTCGCCGTGGCCGATGCGTCCGCCGCGCGCAAGCTC
>SKJO01000521.1 GCA_007121975.1 Nitriliruptoraceae bacterium
ACCGCACCCAGGACCGTGGGCTCGAAGAAGCTGCCCGCGCCCTGCCGAGGCCCTCCGCCCACGAGCACGGTGGCGCCGGAGCGGACCGAGGCGTCGACCATCTCGGCGATGTCGGCACAGGCCGTCGCGTTGATCATCGGGCCGACCTCGTTGCTCGGATCCGACCCCGGTCCGACCTTGAGCGCAGCCATGCGCTGCGCGAGGCGGCTGGAGAACTCCTCGGCGACCGACTCCTCGACGAGGAACCGGTTGGCCGCGATGCACGACTCTCCGGCGTTGCGCATCTTGGCGACCATCGCCCCCTCTATCGCGGCGTCGAGATCCGCGTCGGCGAACACGACGAACGGGGCGTTGCCGCCGAGCTCCATCGAGCAGTTCAGCACGTTCTCGGCCGCCTGCTTGAGCAGGATGCGGCCGACCTCGGTCGACCCGGTGAAGGACAGCTTGCGGGTCGCCGGATGCTCGAGCATGGCCGAGACGATGGGTCCCGAGCGCCGCGAGGTGACCACGTTCACGACCCCCGGCGGTGCCCCGGCGCGCTCCATCAGGTGCGCGATCGCAAGCGCGGTCAGCGGGGTGTCGGATGCCGGCTTGAGCACCACGGTGCAGCCCGCGGCCAGCGCCGGACCGATCTTGCGCGTGGCCATCGCGGCCGGGAAGTTCCAGGGGGTGACCAGGATCGACACCCCGACCGGCTGCAGGACCGTGAGGATGCGCTTGTCCCCGCCCGGCGCGTGCTGGACGTGCCCGGTGCCCCGCACCGCCTCCTCCGCGAACCAGCGGTAGAACTCGGCGGCGTAGGTGACCTCACCCTCGGCGTCGCGACGGCTCTTGCCGCCCTCGAGGGCGATCAGCTGCGCGAGCTCCTCGCGGTGCTCGACCATCAGCTCATAGGAGCGTCGCAGGATCTCCCCACGCTCCCGTGGCGGGGTCGCCGCCCAGGACGAAGCGGCTGCGGCGGCCGCATCCACCGCCGCACGCCCGTCGTCGGGTGACCCACTCGCGACCGAGGCGATGACCTCGTCGGTGGCTGGGTCGATGACGTCGATGCGCGCGCCGTCGGACGCGTCACGCCACTGACCACCGACGTACAGACCCGTGGGAAGATCGGGCAGCGGGAGCGCGTGTGCCGTCATAGCAGGACCTTCTGAGCAGCCTCGACGATGCGGCTGACCGAGGGCAGGAACTCGTCCTCGAGAGCGTCCGCGCTCGGCAGGGGGATGTGCGGGGTCGTGACCCGGGTGAGTGGACCGTCGAGGTGCCAGAAGCACTCCTCCCCGACGATCGAGACGATCTCGGCCCCCCACCCGCACAGCCGGGGGTTCTCCTCCACGGTGATCAACCGGCTGGTGCGCTTCACGGACTCGACCACCGTGGTCACGTCCAACGGCACCAGGGTGCGCAGGTCGATGACCTCGGCGGAGATGCCCAGCGTGTCGAGCTCCTCGGCCGCCGCCACCGCCCGGGGCACCATCGAGGCCAACGCGACGATCGTGAGGTCACGACCCGAGCGCAGGGTCGAGGCGACGCCGAGCTCCTCGACGATCTCGCCGTCGGGGACCTCGCCCTTGGTGGGGTACAGCGACTTCTGCTCGAAGAACACCACCGGGTCGGGGTCGCGGATGGCCGCGGCGAGCAGACCGATGACATCCCGGGGGTTGGAGGGTGCGACCACCTTCAGCCCGGGGATCGACATCGCCCAGTTCTCCACCGCCTGGGAGTGCTGGGCGCCGAAGCGCAGACCCCCACCGTTCGCGGTCCGGATCACCAAGGGCAGGCTGATCTGGCCATCGGTCATGTAGCGGGTCTTGGGGATCTCCACCGCGACCAGGTCCCAGCAGGTGGCCAGGAAGTCGGAGAACATGATCTCCGCGACGGGCCTGAGGCCCGTCATCGCCGCACCCATGGCGGCCCCGAGGATCGCCTCCTCGGAGATCGGTGTGTCACGCACCCGCTCGGGTCCGAACTCCTCGAGCAGGCCCTTGGTCGCCTTGAAGACTCCGCCCGCCGCCGCGACGTCCTCGCCGATGAAGTGCACCGTGGGGTCACGGCGCAGCTCCTGGGCCAGACCCCTGGCCACGGCGTCCCGGTAGGTGATCACTTCCGCCACGATGAACCTCCGTCCGCCCACACGTTGGTGTAGGCCGCCTGCAGTTGCGGTGGGGGGGCGGCGCGCGCCACCTCGGTCGCGGCGTCCACGTCCGCCTGGGCCCGGTCCTCGATCTCCTCGAGGAGTGCCGGTTGCACCCCACCGTCGAGCAGCCGCTGCCGGTAGGTCACGACCGGGTCGCGCGCCAGCCACCGCGCCACCTCGTCGTCGGGCCGGTAGGTGCCGGGGTCGGCGCGGGAGTGACCGCCGTGCCGGTAGGTCTTGGCCTCGATCAGTGACGGTCCACCACCCGACCGGGCCCGCTCGATGGCCGTGGCTGCCACCTCGTAGACCGCATCGGGGTCGTTGCCGTCCACGATGATCGACTCGAGCCCGTAGGCCGAGGCGCGGTCCGCCGCCGGGTGCTCGACCGCGGTCACGTCACCGATCGCCGTGTACTCCATGTAGAGGTTGTTCTCGCACACGAACACGACCGGCAGGTTCCACACCTTGGCCAGGTTCAGCGCCTCGTGGAACGCCCCGATGTTGGTGGTGCCGTCCCCGAAGAAGCACACGGCGACCTGCCCCGAACCGCGGACCTGCGCGGACCACGCCGCACCGTTGGCGATCGGCAGGTGCGCGCCGATGATCGCGTACGAGCCCATCGCACCGTGCTCGACGCTGGTGAGGTGCATGGAACCACCCTTGCCGCCGCACACGCCGCTGGCACGGCCGAGGAGCTCGCCCATCACCCCCTCCATGGGGGTTCCCCGCGCCAGGGTGTGCGCGTGACCGCGGTAGGTACAGAACGTGTAGTCGTCGGCGCGCATGGCCTCACCGAAGCCGGCGGCGATGGCCTCCATACCCAGCGACAGGTGGGAGGTGCCCTTGACCAGGCCCTCCATGAACAGCCGGTAGGCGCGCTCCTCGAACCGGCGGATGCGCACGACCTGGCGGTACAGGTCCAACTGGCGCTGCTCCTGCGCGGACAGCTCTCGGGTGGGTTCGGGGATCTGCGTGGTCGACATGGTTCCTCGCTCAGTACGCGTTGGTCACGACGAGTTCTTCGGCCGGGAAGAGCGTGAGCAGCTCGGCGCCGTCGGAGGTCACCACGACCTCCTCCTCGATGCGGGCGGCCGAGTGGCCGTCGTCGGCGGGCCAGAAGGTCTCCAGGGCGAAGACCATCCCCTCCTTGATCTCCACCGGGTTCTGCAG
This sequence comes from Nitriliruptoraceae bacterium, assembly GCA_007121975.1. Classification (GTDB taxonomy): domain Bacteria; phylum Actinomycetota; class Nitriliruptoria; order Nitriliruptorales; family Nitriliruptoraceae; genus SKJO01. The sequence goes on from SKJO01000521.1 coordinate 3,305, forward strand.
GGAGTTGAGCTTGGAGATCACCGGACGCTCGTGCAGGCCGAGCCCGAGGCCGTGGCCGAACTGCAGGCCGAAGGCCTCCATCTCCGAGGAGAACCCGAACTCCGTCGCATCGGGCCACACCCGGGCGATCTCGTCGGTCCCGACCCCGGGCTTGACCAGCTCGATCGCGGCGTCGATCAGCTCGCGTGCCCTGGTGTAGGCGTCGCGGTGGGCCTGGGTGGCCCGGCCGACCGCGAAGGTGCGGTAGTAGCAGGTCCGGTAGCCGTTGAAGGCGTGGATGATGTCGAAGTAGGCCTGGTCTCCGGGGCGGATGAGCCGGTCGGAGAAGACGTGCGGGTGGGGGCTGCACCGCTCACCCGCGATCGAGTTGATGGCTTCGACCTGCTCCGAGCCCATCTCGAACAGCCGCTTGGTGGCCAGCGCGACGATGTCCGACTCGCGCACCCCGGGCTTGAGCGCCTCGTAGATGTCGTGGTAGACGCCGTCCACCATCGCGGCCGCCTGCGAGAGCAGCAGGACCTCGTCGGTGTTCTTGATCTCGCGCGCGTTGAGCATTACCTGCTGGGCATCCCGAACCTCGAGGCCCTCCGCTTCCAACGCCCGCAGGAAGGGGATCTCGGCGACGTCCACCCCGACCGGGAGCTCAGCGACGCCCTCGTCACGCAGGATGGCGGCGATCTCGGCCGCCGCACCCGTCGGAAGCCCTCCGATCGGATCGATCGCGCCCTGCAGGCCGGCGTTGCCCCCGCGTGACTGCTCGGGCAGCAGCCACGGGGAGTACAGCCGGTGGTTCTTCGCCGCCGACCCGAAGTCCCAGATCCAGGGCTCGCCCGTGCGGGTCAGCAGGGCCCACCGCTCGGTCTTGTTGTACCCCCAGGTCCCGATGTGGGTGCTCGTCAGGTAGCGGATGTTGCTGCTCTCGAACACCAGCAGCGCCCCGAGATCGCTGGCCTCGAGCGCCTCGCGGGATCGAGCGAGCCGGTATTCGCGCAGCCGTTCGTAGTCGACGCGCTGCTCCCAGTCGACCGCCTGGATCCCCGGCGCAGCGATGGCGGACTGGGCGAAGTCTGGACTGGTCGCACTCACGAACGGCCTCCGATCGTGCACCTTGCATGGCACTGCAATCGTTTGAATTCTGCTGCACCCTACGATGCCGTCCCAGAGGTGTCAAGGGTTGCGAGAATCCCCACGCGCCCCGATGCCGGCACCCGACCCGGCACCCCCGACCGCGGTGCACGAAGCCCGTCGGCGACGCCGGCTTCAGCCCCCGGCCTCGATCACGTACACCCGTCCCTCACCGGCAGCGACGTCCTCGAGCCGGTGGAAGTACCCGTTGTGCCCGACCGGAGTCGGGTCGAGCGCCTGTGCGCCCAGCGTCGAGAACACGGGCCTGAGCGTCGCATCCGCGGGTAGCGCCGGGATGCCGACGTACCCGCTGCCCGCCTGCAGGTCGTAGTTGACCACGATCAGGTGCGCTCGCGCGCCGGCGGGCAGCGAGTCCAGCTCCTGCGTCCAGGCGACCAGCCCGCGCAGCGTGGTCGCGTCCGGCGGCAGCAGCCACCGGGTGCGCGCCTCGTCGCCGAACTCGGCGAGTAGGTCCTCGGCGAACAGCCGCACGGCCGTGAGCCGTTCGAACAGTTCATCGTTGGTGCCCCAGACGTAGACGTCGGAGAAGCGTGCCTTGGACGGGTAGAGGTTGGAGTCGCCCCGCTCCTCGAACACGAACGTCTTGGTGTAGTGCTCGTTGGGTGCGGGCTCGTGGTGCACATCGCGAATCTCGAACCCGAGCCCCACGTAGGAGGGCATGTCGGTCAGCAGCAGCGCGGTGAGCAGCCGTGCCTCGTTGCCCGCGCGGTAGAACTCGTCGAACCGGGGGTCGTCCTTGTCCGCGGTCATCACGGTGTAGGCGGGTGCGGCACGGCGCGTGGCGAGGTCGTCGAGGTAGCGGCGGAAGCGGCGCAGGTACTCGGCGTCACCGACGACGGTCGACTGCAGATCGCCGAGCACGACGTCGGTCTCGGCTGCCTCGAGGTGGTCGAGTTCCTCGCCGTACCCGAACACATCGCGGGCCGCGAGGAACGCCTCGGCCAGAGAGGCGAACCAGGGGGCGTCGTGCACCTGCTGGATGTGGTGCTTGACCGCCCGGTGGATGTCGTAGTGGTCATCGACGCCGTCGGCGGGGACCCCCTCGGGCCGCATCTGCACGTGCGCCATGTCGCTGCGCATGAAGTCGAAGTTCCCGATGTGCCGGGCGCGGGCGTAGTGCTCACAGACGTAGTCCCACGCCTCCTGCAAGGGGCGGTCGAAGTCGACGACCCAGTCCCGGTTGTCGTCGACCGACGCGTAGAACTTGTAGCGCGCCATCGGCGAGAAGACCCGGGACATGAACTGCGGCTCGCACATCACGATGTCGGGCCAGTGCATGCCGTGCTCGTCGATGACCAGCTTGCCGGGGTCGGGGTCGATCTCGATGCCACGGAACGGCGGCGCCATCGTGGCCGGGACCGGCTCGAGGCCGAACCACTTGAGGTACTTGACCAGGTCCACCCGGCGCTCGGTGCGCCCGAAGGTGTCCCCGGGATCGCCGAACATCACCCGTAGCCGGACGTCCTCGTCCAGCGCGAACAGCGCGTCGGCGTCCGGGGGCAGCACCTCGGCGTCAAGGGCCGGGCCCCGCTCGCCGAGCCAGGTGACGATGGCGTGCACCACCTGGTCGAGTACGCCGTCGGTGTGGTCCACGATCCGGTACTCCCGGATGTGCATCCACTCGAACAGGTGGGGGTTGGCCAGCGCCTGCTCGGAGAACCGGTCGGTGTGCGGGACGACATCCAGGCCGACGGTGCGCCCGGTGACGTGCAGCAGGTTGCTCATCGCCCGCAGCTGGCGGCCGATCGAGTCGAGGTGGGGCGCCTGCCCATACAGCTCGTCGGAGAACAGGGAGCTGTCGAGGTGCCAGCTGGCCATGCCGTACAGGCTCTTGACGACCCCGGACTCCCAGAACGGCAGCAGCTGGACCGCGTCGAACGCGCCCGGCAACGTCAGGCCGTACTTGACGACGTTGCCGAGGTCGCTGACGGTCCGCAGGTTGATCCCGACCATGTTGCTGCGTTGGAGCCACGAGCTGTCGGGCCGGTCGGCGACGGGCGAGCGCACCGCCACCGGCAGGTCGGCGAGGTCCTCGTCGAGATCGACGGCCGGCTCGGACAGTGCAACGTCGACCGCGTCCCCGTGGCGGCGCCGGAGCACGTCGAGCACCTCGGCCAGCGGCATCGCGATCGCGTCCTGCGGTCGCAGCCCGGCCACAAACGACCGACGGCCGGCGACGTACGCGGCGAGCGACGGGTGCTCGGCCGTGGTCATCGCGGCACGAGCTCGACGTCGTAGTCCTTGCTGATGACGACGTCGGCGAGTTCCCGGTGCTGCGAGATGATCTCGTGCTCGGTGACCAGCACCTCCTCGATGAAGGGATCGAACTCCTCGCGCGCCCGCTTGCGCCGGTGCTCCATGGTCTCGAGCCGGTTGCGCGCGATGAAGACCCGCCGGTCGACGTGCTCGCACAGCGAGGTGTAGACGCCCTCGGCGATCACCACCTCGACGTCGGTGAGTGACACGGTCTCCTCGTCGATGCGGTTGTCCTCGTAGATCACCAGCGGCTTGACGATCTCGTTGGCGCCGTCCTGGGCGGCCTCGAGGTGCTCGTCGAGCAGATCGAGGCGGACCTCGGTCGTGCCGACCCAGGCGATGTTGGCGCGGCGGGCGGCGTCGTTGAACCTCGGCGGCAGGACGTAGTAGTCGTCCTGCTGGAGCACGGCGGCCTGGATGCCGCGCTCGATGAGCTCGTCCGCGAGCGCCCGGCCCATCTCGGACTTGCCGCTGCCCGACTCGCCGGCGACCGTGATCGTGAACCGACGGTCGGTGGCGCGGATGTCGTCGATGAGATGGTCGACGATCGCGGTTGCGGCCGCCCGGTGCTCGTCGCCGACCAGGATGATGTCACCGCGCATGGCTTGTGTCCTCCACTCGTTGCCCGAAGGTCCGAGGCGGGGCCCCCGACCGGCGTCGACCGCGCGGCAGGCCGCCGCATCCGAATCTAGTCGCCGCGCATCCGGGTGTTGCGTCCCCGCGGCCGGGTGCTCACGACCGTGTCGTTATCATCGGCGCCGGCTTCTGCCGCTCGTGATCACCGGGGGGCTCGCCGGCGGATCGACGAGCAGATCGGGAGCGGACATGGGCGCAGCGGTGGGACCTCGGGTGGACGGATGAGGATCGTCATCTGGCACGGCTACCTGCTCGGCGGAACGGGCTCCAACGTCTACACCCGGTCCCTGGCACGCACCTGGGGCCGGCAGGGCCATGAGGTGGTCGTGTTCTGCCAGGAGCCGCACCCGGAACGCTACGACCTCGGGGGCGCTCGCGTCGTGCGACCACAGCTCGACGGCCCGCTCCCCGTGTTCGTACTGGACCGCTACGAGGACGCCGACCCCCTCCTGCTCGGCGAGATGGATGCCGCCGAACGGGCACGGTTCGTCGCGGTGAACGCGGCAGCGGTGCAAGCCGAGCTCCCGGCCGACCTGCTGCTGGTCAACCACGTGCTGCTCGGCGCTCCCGTCGGGGCGGCGCTCGGCGCACCTTTCGTGGTCAAGGCCCACGGTTCGGAGCTGGAGTACGCGATGCGCGGCAACCCGCAGCTCACCCGCTGGGCGGCCGAGACCCTGGCCGCAGCCAGCGCCGTCATCGCCGGCTCGGAGCACATCACCGAGGTGCTCGACGAGCTCATCGGATCACCGCACCTGCCGGCACGAACCGAGGTGATCCCCCCCGGCGTGGACGTCGAGGTGCTCCGACCCCGCAGCCGCGACGCCGCATTGGCCGCGCTGATCGACGAGTGCCACCGCGACGCGCCCAACCCCGCCGACGACCACGACGAGCGGGCGCCCGACGAGGGCAACGCCGAGCGGTTCGCGAGCTTCCTGGCCGACCCGGCGCCGACGGTCCTGTACGTCGGCAAGCTCAGCGAGGAGAAGGGGGTGGGGCTCCTGCTCGAGGCGATGCACGACGTGGACGCGCGGCTGATCGTCGTCGGGTTCGGGCCGGCCCGCGCCGAGCTCGAGCAGCGGGCCGATGATCGGGTGCTGCTGACCGGACCGCTCGAGCACCGCCATCTCAGGTACCTGTGGCCCCTGGCCGACGTCGCGGTGACCCCCTCGGTGTTCCCGGAGGCCTTCGGGATGGTGGCCGCGGAGGCGGCGGCCTGCGGGTGCCCGCCGCTGGTGGCGCGGCACTCCGGGCTGGCGGAGATCGCCGCCCGACTGGAGGCGTCCTACCCCGCTGAGCTGCGCCACCTCGCGTCGTTCGAGACCGGCGACGTCACCGACCTGCGTCGGAAGCTCAGCGCCCTGGTCGCCCTGCCGGCCTCGGAGCACCGACGGCTGGCCGAGGCCGCCCGCGCAACCGCCGTCGCGGCGTGGAGCTGGGAGGGCGTGGCCGACCGGATCGTCGCGCTGGAGAAGGTGGGATGAGCCAGGCGACCCGAGCGCGGAGCGTCGCAACGATGAACCGTCGACCGCTCGGTGAGGGCGACTGCGAGCGCTGGCGCGCCGCCGGGGTCGGCCAGCCGACGAACACCGCGACTTCGGCGGGCCTGGTCCTCGGTGGCCTGTGGGTGATGCGCCGCGCACGCTCCGTCGACGCGGCGCAGCGGTGGCGCCCGCTCGGGTACGGGGTGCTGCTCGCCGCTGCCGGCCTCGGCTCGGTCGCCTACCACGGCCTCGGCGGCACCCCGTCAGAGCGGGTCCACGATCGGTCGATCGACGTGCTCGTCCTCGCAACCGTCCTCGGCGAGGTCGAGCGGGCCGTTGGCCGGCGGTCTCCTCGGCTCAGCGCACCGCGCGGGCCGGGCCGCGATCGGCGACCGCG
>SKJO01000193.1 GCA_007121975.1 Nitriliruptoraceae bacterium
GGATGCGGATCGCGAGCCGACCCGACCGGCGGGGCCGGGCCCCGGTGCCCACCCGCAGCGGGAGCCACGCACCACGACCCGGGAGCGGCCGCAGACCCGGGAGCGGCCGCCGACCCGGGAGCGGCCGCCGACCCGGGAAGAGGTCGAGCACGCCGTTGAGGACGCCGCCCGGGTGGTCGGCCATGGTGGCCCGGCGACCGCGGCGCCGTTGGCGGACCGGCTTGCCTCGCTGCTGCCCCTCGCGCTCGAGGTACTCGACGAGCGGATCGCACACGAGCTTGCCTCCCGGTATGCCGGTGGATGGACACCGGTCGATCTGGCGCAGGTCGCCCCTCGGCTGCTCAGCGCAGATGAGGCCGCACGGCTCCTCCTGGCCGTGGTCGCCGATGGGGACCGACGCAGCCGCCGCCGCGAGCACCTCCACCAGCGCTGGCACGACCAGGTGGCGGACCTGCGCGACGACGCCGAAGCGGCGTGGGCACAGGAGCAGCGGCGTGCGTCCCAGGATCGTCTCCTGATCGGGCTGCGTGTGCTCGCGCTGCTGATGCGTCTGCCCGACCTCCCGCTGACGATGCCGCCGCCGGGCAGCCCGGTCAGCGAGACGACCGGTGGGAGCAGCCGGCTCGACCCGCGGATGCTGGCCCGGGTCCGCGCTCTGCTCGCCAAGGCCGAGTCCACCACCTTCGAGGACGAGGCGGAGGCGTTCACCGCCAAGGCGCAGGAGCTGATCACGCGGCACGCCATCGACGAGGCGCTGCTGCACACCACCGACGACGTCGGCGACCCCTCGGTCCGGCGCCTGATGGTCGACGACCCGTATGCCGATGCCAAGTCCTCGCTGATCGCCAGCGTCGCCCGGGCCAACCGGTGCCGGGCCGTGTACTCCCCGGAGTTCGGCTGGGTGACCGCGATCGCCTACGACCACGACCTGGACGCCGTGGAGTTGCTGGCCACCTCCCTGCTGACCCAGGCGACCGCGGCCATGACCCGGCACGGTTCGGTGCGTGATGCCTCGGGGCGGTCGCGGACCCGCTCGTTCCGCCGCTCGTTCCTGTTCGGCTTCGGACATCGCATCGGCGAGCGGCTGCGGACCGCCGCCGACCATCAGGTGGCCGCCAGTGCCGCGAGCGCATCCGGTGAGGGACGCCTGCTGCCGGTGCTCGCTGCCCGCGACCACCGGCTGGACGCCGCGCAGGCGGCCGCCTTCCCGGACCTCGTCAGCCGCCGGTCCACGATCAGCAACGGCCACGGCTGGCATGCGGGCAAGGCGGCCGCGGAGCTCGCCGATCTCGATCTTCCGGCTCCCCACCTGCCGCCGCGATAGCCGACCGGCCGGGTGGGTGGGCGGCGTGCTCAACCCTGGCTGGCCCAGAACACCCGGCGCTGCAGGCCGCGGTCGTCGTCCAGGTCGAGCACCACCCGCTCCTCGGCCTCGGCCCCGGTCTCCGGCGCCCAGCCCTCGATGCCGAAGCTGTGCCGGGCGTGGCGCACACCCTGGGAGATCGTGCGCCACATCCGGTCGGTGCCGATCTGCTCGGTCAGCCCGGTGCGCCGCAGGATCTGGCGCACGTCGTGCATGACCCGCACGAGGTAGAGCGTCACGCCCCGATCCTCGAGCCGGCGCAGGAGGTTGGCCAGCGCATCCGCGCTAGTCGTGTCGAGCTGGTGGGTGGCCTCGAGGTCGAGCACCAGCACCTCGATGTCCTTGGCCTCATCGACGTGCTGGATGATGCGGTCCTCGACGGTGGTGGCGTTGAGCCAGAACAGCGGGCCGTTGAGCCGCAGGATCAGCAGGCGCTCGATGCGCAGTCGTTCGGGATGGCGGGACAGCGAGCCCCAGGCGGCCTTCTCGCCCTTGATGCGTCCGAGCTCCTCGACCTCGACCCGGCCAGAGCGGTAGACCAGCCCGAGCACCGACAGCGCGACCGCCAGCAGCAGGCCGTTGAGGGTGCCCAGCAGCAGCACGCCGAGCAGCGCGGCCAGCGCAGAGACGAGATCTATGCGGCGGATCTGGGCATAGCGCCGGATGGCGTCGACGTCGATCAGCCCCCACACCGCGTGGACCACGATCGCGGCGAGCACCGCCCGTGGCAGGGAGCTGAGCAGCGGGGCGAAGGCCAGCAGGACCGCGACGGTCAGCGCCGCTGACAGCAGACCGACGACCTGGCTGGTCCCCCCCGAGCGGACCACGGCTGCGGTCTTGGACAGGCTGCCTGCCACGCCCAGCCCCCCGAACAACCCCGAGGCGATGTTGGCCGCCCCGGTGGCCACGAACTCCTGATCGGCATCGATGCGGTACCCGCCCTGGGTCGCGAACAGCCGTCCGGCGCTCAGCGACTCGGCCAGCCCGACCATCGCCAGCCCGGCTGCCCCGACGATCAGCGCCGCGTAGTCGGCCAGCGGCAGGCCGGGCAGCCCCGGGGTCGGCAGCCCGCGAGGAACGTCACCGACGGTGGCGATGCCCTGGTCGGCGAGGTCGAGGTTGGCCGAGAGCAGCAGCGCGGTCACCACGAGGAGCAGCCCCCACGGGATCGACCGCGACACCCGCGAGCCGAGGAACAGCACGGCCAGGCTCACCGCGCCGATGAGCGCGGCGGTGGGATCCAGGCCCGGCAGCCCCTCGACGATGCCGATCAGGCGCACCACCCCGTTGCCGTAGCGACCTTCGACGCCGAGCAGTGTGGGGACCTCGCCGAGGATGATCAGCACCGCCAGGCCGAACACGAAACCGGAGATGATCGGCTTGGAGAGAAACTCCGCGACCCAGCCCAGGCGCAGCAGGCCGGCCGCGAGCAGGATCACCCCCGACACCACCGCCAGGGCGATGGTGAGGTCCACCGCCAGTTCGGGGTCTCCACCGGCCTGGAGTGCGACCAGCGAGCCCGACACCACGGACACCGTGGAGACCGGCCCGACCACCACGTGCGGTGAGGAGCCGAGCACGGCGTAGGCGAGCAGCGCGACCGGGATCGCATACAGCCCGACCTGTACGGGAACCCCGGCGATCGCGGCGTAGCCCAGCGCCTGCGGGATGGTCAGTGCGGTCACCACGGCGGCCGCGAGCAGGTCTCGACCGACCGTTGACCGGTCATAGGCCGGGAGCCAGTCGCGGATCGGGACGGACGGTGGGTCCCAGGATCCCAGCCGCTTCACCGCACTCTCCCGTTCGGCAACCCCGCAGACAGCGGAACGCAACCATATGTTCACCGGTCTCGGTCCGCTCACCGGCCCCGCTCACTCGGCCGGCCCGTCCCGCCCCGCTCAGCCTTCGGGGGCGGCCTCGGTGCGTTGGATCACGACGATCCCGGCCAGGATCAGCAGGCCGCCGAGCAGTTGGAGCAGGCCGGGCAGCTCCGCCAGCAGCAGCCAGGCCACCAGCACCGCGAACAGCACCTCCGAGAGCGACACGAAGGAGGCCGGCCGCGGTCCGAGCCGGACCACCCCGCCGATGCCCGTGAGGTAGGCGGTCACGGTGGACACCAGGACCAGCCACCCGGCTGGGACCAGCCAGTTCACCGGTTGGGCGGCCAGGACGGTGTCGACGGCCGCGACCTGCATCGGCACGAGGCCGACCAGTCCGGCCAGCGCGATCACCAGTGCCCCGACCGTGGTACCGCCCGCCGCCATCAGCAGCGGGGGCAGGTCGTCGTGCTGGCGGGCCGAGAGGGCGAAGTATGCGGCCAGGCATACCGCGGCGAGCAGACCCCAGCCCACCCCCGCCGGGTCGACCTCGCCCGCGCCGGTCAGGTCGAGCACGAGCACGAGTCCGACCAGGGTCAGCCCGGCTCCGGCCAGGGTCGGCCGCCGCGGCAGCGTCCGGGTGCGCAGCGAGGTCCAGGTCAGCAGCAGCACCGGCGCCAGGTACTCCAGCAGCAGCGCGACCCCGACGTCGAGGGTCCGTACCGCGTTGAAGAACGCCAACTGCACCCCGGCCATCGCGACCGTGCCGTACAGCAGCAGGGTGCGCACCGCGCCGGCGCTCAACCGCAGCCGGCCCCGCAGCAGCACGGCCGCCGCGATCCACAGCACCACCGCCGCGCCTCCCAGGCGGACCAGCACCGCCGCCCCCGAGGTCCAGCCGGCATCGATCAGCGCCTTGCCCATCGGTCCCGAGGAGCCGAACGCGGCCGCCGACACCGTGGCCATGGCCAGCCCGACCCGCTGCCGTCGGCGGCGCAGGTCCGGGTCGAGGATGGCGGACACGGAAGCTCCTGACCGGGCACCGGTGGGTGGGTCCCGGGGTGGAGGCGAGGACATCCGCGCACGGTAGCGGCGCGACCGCACGGGGCGGCCACGCGGTGATCTACCGTGGTGATCGCGCGGCGGACCTCGCCGCCGGACCGAGGAGCAAAGGGTGAGGATCGTGGTGGTCGGCGGTGTCGCCGCAGGGATGTCATGTGCGGCGCGGGCCCGGCGGCTCGACGAGCACGCGCAGATCGTCGTGTTCGAACGCTCGGAGCACGTGTCCTACGCGAACTGCGGGCTGCCCTACCACATCGGCGAGGTCATCGAGGATCGCGAGCAGCTGCTGCTGCAGACCCCGCAGAGCCTGAAGGACTCGCTGGCGCTCGACGTGCGCATCGGCACCGAGGTGGTGGCCATCGACGCGCAGGCCCGCACCGTTCGGGCCCGCGACCTGCAGACCGGCGAGGAGTACGACGAGCCCTACGACGGGTTGGCGCTGTGTCCCGGCGCCGCACCGGTCGTGCCCCCCCTACCGGGGATCGAGCACCCGGCGGTGCACGTGCTGCGCAGCGTTGCCGACATGGACCGCATCAAGGCGGCGGTCGACGGGGCGCCCGACCGGGCGCCGATCGCGCACGCCGTGGTGATCGGCGGGGGGTACATCGGCCTGGAGATGGCCGAGAACCTGCGGCACCGGGACGTCGAGGTGGTGCTGGTCGAGATGGCGCCGCAGCTGATGCCGCCGCTGGACCGTGAGCTCACCACCGCGATGGAGGCCCATCTGCGCGAGCACGGCGTCCAGTTGCATCTGGGCACCCGGGCCGCGGCCTTCCGGGACGGACCGGACGGTCGCGTGCGGGTGGAGCTGGAGAGCACCGCCACGGTCACCACCGACCTCGTCGTGCTGGCTGCCGGGGTCCGACCCCAGACCGAGCTGGCCGTGGCCGCGGGGATCGAGCTCGGACCCCGGGGCGGCATCAAGGTCGACGACCACCTGCGCACCAACCTGCCCGACGTGTACGCCGCCGGGGATGCCATCGAGGTCGAGCATGCGGTGCTGCCCGGCGCGTGGATCATCCCGCTGGCGGGCCCGGCCAACCGGCAGGGCCGGGTCGTGGCCGACAACCTGTGCGGCCGTGACTCGATCTTCTCCCCGGTCCAGGGCACCGGGATCGTGCAGGTCTTCGACCTGGTCGCCGGGGGGGTGGGCGCCAACCAGCGTCAGCTCGAGGCGGCCGGGATCCCCTTCGCCCGGGTCCACCTGCACCCCTCCGGGCACGCGGGCTACTACCCGGGGACCTCGGCGATGCACCTCAAGGTGCTGTTCGACCCGGACACCGGCCGGCTGCTCGGGGCCGGCATCGTCGGGTTCGACGGGGTCGACAAGCGCCTCGACGTGCTGGCCACCGCGCTGCGTGCCGGGCTGAGCGTGTTCGACCTCGAGGAGCTCGAGCTCGCCTACGCGCCGCCGTTCGGCTCGGCCAAGGATCCGGTGAACATGGCCGGGTTCCTCGGCGCCAACCTGCTGCGCGGCGACCTCCGGCAGTGGTACGCCGACGACTACCCGGCCGCGGTCGACGGCGCCCGCATCGTCGACGTTCGTGGCCCCGACGAGTTCGCCGCCTGGCACCTGCCGGGAGCACACAACGTGCCCTTGGCCGAGCTGCGGGAGCGCTCACAGGACTGGGATCGGGACCTGCCGGTGCGGTTGTACTGCGCGGTGGGCTTCCGCAGCTACCTCGCCTACCGGGCCCTGGCCCAGCGGGGCTTCACCGACGTCAGCACCCTGGCGGGCGGCATGACGACCTTCCGGGCCGCGCTCGAACTGGCCCCGCAGCCCGGCGTGGACAGCCAGGCTCCGGTGGTCAACTATGCCGAGGACCGCACCGGCGCCAACCGGTTCAGCCCGTGACCTGCAGGGTGCGCACGGTGGTGAACGGCGGCCGGCCCTCACCGTCCGAGACGTCGATCTCGCGGGCCTCGATCTCGTAGTCTCCGGGTTCGTCGAGGGTCACGGTCTGCGTCCAGGTGCCGCGTCCGGGCCCGCCCTGCGAGGCGGTCACGAAGCTGTCGAGCACCACCTGCTCGTCGGGTCCGGTCACCGTCAGCTCGAAGGTCGCCTCGAACACGGTGGCCTGTCCGGCCAGCTCGACCTCGCCCGCCGGCAGCTGCGCGTCGTGCACGGGCGATTCGATGGTGATGGGCGAGAGCGCGAAGGGGTCGGGCTCGATCGGCTGGGACCAGTCGAGGTGGCCCCACAGCTCGACGATCGGTTCGCCCTCGACGGTGAGCTGCGCCACCTCGACGTCGTCGAGTCCGGCGGCGGTGTGCGCGAACTGCTCGGCGAAGGCCAGCTCCTGCGCGGACCCCCCGGAGGTGTCCAGGACTCCGGCGTCCACGTCCACGATCAGCGTCGAGCCGTCACGACGGACGTCGAGCACGGTGACCCCCTCGGGTACGGAGGTGGTCAGCGCCGGGTCGTCGGGCAGGTGCGTGAACAGCTGCTCGATGGTGAGGCGGTCGAGTACGGCGGGGTCCTGCGCCTGCGCGGCGTCGTCGAGCTCGACGGTGACGGTGACCGGTTCGACGTACTCGGCGACGTCGGCCACGCGGGTCATGGCGATGCGCAGATCGGCGGTGGCCGCATCGTCGGCCTCGGGCTCGTCGGCCTCCGCCGGATCCGCGGGCTCGTCGGGCTCGTCGGGTGCGTCGGGCTCGTCGGCCACGTCCGGGTCGGGCTCCGCGGGCTCATCATCGGGTTCGGGGGTCTCGGGGACCGGTTCGGTGACCGGCGCCTCCGGATCATCCGGGGCCGGGTCCTCGGCCGCGCAGCCGACGACGGCCAGCGCGACGGCGGCGATGACGGCCAGGATCGCGGGCACCAGGGTGCGGGAACGTACGGTCATGGGGCATCCTCCCTGCGGTCGGCCATGGACGACACCCGGTGAGACGAGCACCGACCCGTGAGGGTTGCACACCCTGCCCCGGAAGGACGAGCATGAGCGTCAGTCACGATCCGCCGGCCAGCCCGGTGGTCGTCTACCACCGGCCCGGCTGTCCCTTCTGTCGCTCGTTGCTCCGGGGGCTGGGGCGCCGTGGGCTGCAGCACGACCGCGTCGACATCTGGCAGGACCCGTCGGCCGCCGCCGAGGTGCGGGCGGTGGCCGGAGGCAACGAGACGGTCCCGACCGTTCGGGTGGGGACGCGCATGCTGGTCAACCCCTCGGCCGGGCAGGTGTTGGACGCCGTCGCCGAGGTGGCGCCCGACTGGCTTCCACCGCCGCCCGAGCGGCACGGCTGGTGGCGGGGCCGTGCCCGCTCCACGGAGGGCTGAGGTGGACGGCTCGGCCGGGGTGCTGCTGCTCGCGCTGGTGGTGCTCGCCGCCGTCGGGATGCTGGGCTGGTGGCTCGGTCGCCAGCAGCAGCAGGCGACGCGCACCGCGCTGGGCGAGGTGCGTGACGAGCTGACCCGCCAGCAGCAGACCGAGCTGCTCGCGCTCGGTGACCGCCACCGCGCCGAGCTCGACCGGGCGGTGCTCGCCCTGCGGCGGGCCGCCGCCGATGAGCTCGGCGACCACCACCGGCAGGGGGAGCAGGCGCTGCAGAGCCGCAAGCAGCTGATCGATGCCGAGCTGGCCCGGGTCGCCGGCACCCTCGAGCAGCTCACGGGCCTGATCCGCCGGCTCGAGGCCGACCGGGCCGCCCAGCTCGGCGGAGTCACCGAGCAACTGGGCGCGGTCACCCGCACCCATGCGGAGCTCGCGGCCACCACCGGCGCACTGCGCGAGGCGCTGACCTCCTCCCAGGCCCGCGGCCAGTGGGGCGAGCGGCTCGCCGAGGACGTGCTGCGGGCCGCGGGGTTCGTCGAGGGGGTCAGCTACCGGACCCAGACCACCACCGTCCAGGGCAACCGGCCCGACATCACCTTCCTGCTGCCCGGCGACCGGGTCCTGCACCTCGATGTGAAGTTCCCGCTGGCCAACTACCTCGCGATGCTCGAGGCGGACGCCGAGGTCGACCGCGAGGCCCGGCTGGCCGCCTTCCTCGCCGACGTGCGGGCCCGGGTGCGCGAGCTGGCCACGCGCGACTACCGCGACCCGGAGGGCGGCACGCTGGACCTGGTGCTGCTGTTCCTGCCCAACGAGGCGGTCTACGGCTTCGTGCACGAGCACGATCCCACGCTGCTCGACGACGCGTTGGCGCGCAAGGTCGTGCTGTGCTCGCCCTCGACGCTGTTCGCGGTGCTGGCGGTGATCCGCCAGGCCGTGGACGCCTTCGCCGTCGAGCGCACCAGCAATGAGATGCTCACGCTGCTCGCGGGCCTCAGCGACCAGTGGCGACGGGTCGTGGAGGTGCTCGAGCGTCTCGGCCGGGGGCTGGACCAGACCACGCGGGCCTACGAGGAGCTCACCGGTCCGCGCCGCCGGCAGCTCGAGCGGCGCCTGGCCGCCGTCGACGAGCTGCGCCGGGAGCGGGGGTTGCCGGACGCGGTCGACGTCGCCGCCGTCGACGGAGCCGACGCCGAGGCCGACCCCGCCTCAGGCGAGGTGCCGGGCCCACCGCCGGTGCCCTAGCCTGCCCCCCACGATCCACCATCCGTGCTCACCGTTTCCAGGAGACGCCACCATGAGCGTGCAGCAGGGCGATACCGCCCCCGATTTCGAGCTCAAGGACCAGACCAACCAGCCGGTGCGGCTGTCGGACTACCGCGGCAAGAAGCATGTCGTGCTGGTGTTCTACCCGCTGTCGTTCACCGGGGTGTGCGAGGGCGAGATGTGCGCCATCCGCGACTCCATCGAGGTGTTCCGCACCGATGAGGTCGAGACCCTCGCGGTGTCGGTGGACTCGCCGTTCACCCACAAGAAGTGGGCCGAGGAGCAGGGCTTCGAGTTCCCCCTGCTGGCCGACTTCTGGCCGCACGGCGAGGTGGCCCGCA
>SKJO01000003.1 GCA_007121975.1 Nitriliruptoraceae bacterium
AGCTTGCAGCCCATGATCTCGTCGCGCTGGCGGACGACTGCACCTCGCGGGCGGAGCTGCTCCGCAGGATCGGCATTGAACCGTCCTCGACGGCCTACCGGGTGCTGGCCGAGGCGTTCGCGCGGCTCGGATCCGATGTCGTCCGGCTCGATGCACGTCCCACCGGCTCGGCCGTGAGGCGTCGCCCCCTCGAGCAGATCCTCGTTGCGGACTCGGACTGGAGCAACACCAGTGAGCTGCGCCAGCGGTTGATCGCCGAGGGGTGGAAGCAGGCGCGGTGCGAGCGCTGCGGTCTGGACTCCTGGCAGGGAGAACCGATGCCGTTGCAACTCGACCACGTCAATGGGGATCGGCGTGACCACCGCATCGAGAACCTTCGTGTGCTGTGTCCCTGCTGTCACGCGCTCACCCCGACCTGGGGTTCCCGCAACCGCGGCCGGCAGGCGGTCCACGGCCCGCCGAGTGGCTAATCTGTCGGGGCGCCCCGGTAACCCAACTGGCAGAGGTCGTCGGCTCAAAATCGATGTGTTGCGGGTTCGAATCCCGCCCGGGGTACGCGAGAACCCGGCCTCAGCCGGTGCCAAGTCCACCGCTACGCGAGCGAGGCCGCGAGCGGGCTGGTTGCCCGCCTCGCCTCCGCGCGGGTAGCGTTCGCCTCCCATGCGGCCGGCCGCATGGCTCCCGACGGCGGACGGCGACGGCGTCAAGGGAGCCGCGCGGATCCGGCAGCGCCCCCTGACCGACGACGGGACGAGCCACGGCCGGACAACGCGATGCAGCCCGGGTGCGCGAGCGCCTGACGCGGATCCAGGACGAGTTGCGCCGGATCCGCGCGACCGAGCGTGTCCTGGCCGACCAGGTCGCCTATCTCGACGAAGCGGCGGACCAGGCCGAGACCCGCAAGCTGGTCGCCCAGACACCGCTGGCCGACCGCGAGTGGCGTGAGGCCCGGACCGACCGTGACCGACACCGCTCCCTGCTCGACGAGTCCCGGCAGCAGGTCCGGGACCTGCTCGCCGAGCAGGACCGCCTGCTCGACCGGCTGCTCGCGGTCGAGAGCTCAGCTCCGCGGAGGGACCAGACGTGAACGATTCGACCACCCCCGGTGCGGCCGGATCTCCCGACCCGGCCGCGGACCCCGCCGCGGTGCGACCCACCCGTGTGCTGATCGCCGAGGACGAGGCCCTCATCCGCCTCGATCTCAAGGAGATGCTCGAGGAGGAGGGGTTCGAGGTCGTTGCCGAGGTCGCCGACGGTGCCTCGGCGGTGCGCCTGACCCGCGAACTGCAGCCTGATCTGGTGATCCTGGACGTCAAGATGCCGGTGATGGACGGCATCCAGGCGGCCGAGGAGATCGCCAAGGATCGGCTGGCCGCGATCCTGATCCTGACGGCCTTCAGCCAGCGTGACCTGGTCGAGAAGGCCCGTCGGGCCGGCGCCATGGCCTACCTCGTCAAGCCGTTCCAGAAGCACGATCTGCTCCCCGCGGTGGAGATCGCGGCAGGACGCTTCCGGGAGTTGTCGGGCCTCGAGGCCACCGTCGACGACCTTCAGGGCCGGCTCGAGGCCCGCAAGCTCGTCGAGCGGGCCAAGGGGCTGCTCCAGCAGCACGAGGGCCTGTCGGAGGCGGAGGCCTTCCGGCTGCTCCAGCGCCAGGCGATGGAGCGCCGCCAGAGCATGCGCCAGGTCGCCGAGCAGATCATCGGGCGCTTCGGCGCCTGAGTTCGACACCGAGGTTCGACGCCGGAGTTCGACGCCGGAGTTCGCCACCGACGTGCCCGCCCCGGTCCATGCCGCGCCGCCGGGTGGTGCGCCCCGCGAACGTCGATGTTCGCGTCCCTCCGACCACGGTCGTAGGCTGTGACGGATCCCGGCGCCTGACGCCGGGAGCCCGTCGTGGACTCCCGCGGCGACAAGCCCCCTTCCAAGGAGGTAACAACGATGCGTGCGATGCGCCTGATGGCGGCACTCGCGGCGGTCTCCCTGCTCGCCGCGGCGTGCGGCGACGACGCCGACGAACCCGAAGAGGACGTCACCGAGGAGGCCACCGAGGAGGCGGCCGACGACGACGCGGCCGACGAGGTCGATGCCAGTGGCCTCGACCTCGTCGCCGAGGGCACCCTGACCGTGTGCTCGGACATCCCCTACGCTCCGTTCGAGTTCGAGGACCCGGACGCCCCGACCGGCTACTCCGGCTTCGACATCGAGCTCATGGAGGCGATCGCCGACGTGCTCGACCTCGAGCTCGCCGTGGTGGCCACCGGCTTCGAGGGCCTGACCTCGGGCGCCTCGATGGCGGCCGGACAGTGTGACATCGCGGCCTCGGCGATGACGATCACCGAGGAACGTGCGGAGAACGTCGACTTCGCCGACCCCTACTACGAGGCCAAGCAGTCGCTGCTCGTGCCGGTCGATGCCGGCATCGAGGGCATCGATGACCTCGTCGAGGGCCTCTCGGTGGGCGTGCAGTCGGGCACGACCGGCGAGATGTACGCCGAGGAGAACGTCCCGGGCGCCGAGCTGATCGCCTTCGAGAGCTCCGGTGACCTGTTCGTCGCACTCGAGGCTGGCCGCATCGACGCCATCTTGCAGGATCTGCCGGTCAACGCCGAGCAGGCCCGGGCGGATGACGCCATCACCGTGGTCGATGAGTTCGACACCGAGGAGGACTACGGCTTCGCGATGGAGAAGGACCGCGAGGACGGCCTGGTCGACGCGATCAACGTGGCCCTGGCGCAGGTGCGTGCCGACAGCACCTATGACGCGCTGTACGACAAGTACTTCTCCGCCGAGTAGTCCCTCGCGCGGCAGGTACCTCGACGTGGGGACCCTTCGGGGTCCCCACGCTCGTGTCGGATGGGGCGCGTCGCGGGCTACGCGCAAACGAGTAGGGTTGCGCCTGTGAGCCCACGGGTCCGACCCCCGGGCGCTCACGGTCCGGGTGGCGTCAGGCCACCACGACGGCGTCGCGGGAGGTCCGGCGCGGTGACCAAGCGACAGAAACAGGCGTTGTTCCGCGGCGTCATGTACGCGCTGTTCGTCCTCGCGGTGCTGCTGATGGTGCTGCTCGCCGACTGGCCGGTGATCCGGCGCAACTTCTTCAATGCCGAGATTGCCCGGGACATGTTCCCCGAGGTCCTCACGATCGCGGCGCGCAACACCCTGCTCTACACCTTCCTCGCCTTCAGCTTCGGCTTGCTCTTCGGGTTGCTGCTCGCGTTGATGCGGCTGTCTTCGATCCCGCCCTACCGCTGGGTGGCCAAGATCTACATCGAGATCTTCCGCGGCCTGCCCGCCCTGCTGACCATCTTCCTGGTGGGCATCGGGATCCCGATCGCCTTCGGTACCCGCTGGCCGATCCTGCTCACGATCACCCTGGGGCTCGGGATCGTCGCGGCGGCCTATATGGCCGAGACGATCCGCGCCGGGATCGAGGGAGTGCCCAAGGGCCAGATGGAGGCGGCCCGGTCGCTGGGGATGAGCTACACGTGGGCGATGATCTCGGTGATCATCCCCCAGGGCTTCCGGATCATCATCCCGCCGCTGACCAACGAGCTGGTGCTGCTGATCAAGGACACCTCACTGCTGTTCGTGCTCGGCACCACGCCGGCTACCAAGGAACTGCTGAAGTTCGGGCGTGACCTGCTGCAGAACCGTGCGAATGCGACCCCGCTGATCGTGGTCGGAGCGGTCTACCTGATGATCACGGTGCCGATGACCCAGTTGGTCGCCGTGCTCGAGCGGCGCAACCGACGCTCGCGCTGAGCCCCCGCGGCTCGTGGTCACAGCCCCAGCGAAACGACACGCGCCCGCCGGGTGGCGGGCGCGCAGTGAGAGAGTCGGCTGGGTGGCGGGCCCGGCGGGAGAGAGAACGGGGTCCGCCACCCAGCCGGGTGATCAGCTCGGTACGCGAGGCACCGACGCCGACCCGGAGCGCGCAGTTCCGTTCCTCGGCGATGCGGGTGGGGTGGCGGGCCCCACCCGACTGGAACGGATCGCAGGATCCCGAAGCGTCCGGTGGTGACCGGCTTCGCGAGATGGGATCATGCTGGCTCCTCGATGTCATTGGCGGATGACGTGACGTACCGTGCCGGGTGGATGTTCCGGGCAGGTTTCGTCCGGGTACGGATCCGATGACCGATGGCGGAACAGTAGGCTTGCCCGGGTAGCGTCCGGCGCAGCATGGCACGGCAGGGCCGCCCGCAGCCTCGGGTCGGCAGCCGGCCCACCAGGGAGGGATCTCGCGTGGCCAGACGACCGGCACCCGCCCGGACCTTCGAGCACGCCATCGAGGTGCGCCAGCTGCACAAGTCCTTCGGCGAGCTCGAGGTGCTCAAGGGCATCGACTTCCACATCAGTCCCGGCGAGGTCGTGTGCGTGCTCGGACCGTCGGGTTCGGGCAAGTCGACCCTGCTGCGCTGCGTGAACCGTCTCGAAGAACCCACCGGCGGGCAGATCCTCATCGAGGGGGAGGACATCACCCACCCCGACGCGGATGTCGATCAACTGCGCAGCCGGATCGGCATGGTGTTCCAGTCCTTCAACCTCTTCCCGCACCTGTCGGTCCTGCGCAACCTCACGCTTCCCCAGCGGCGGGTGCTGCGCCGGTCCAAGGCCGAAGCGCGCGAGGCGGCCCGCCACAACCTCGAGCGCGTCGGTCTGCTCGACAAGATCGATGCCTACCCGGCGCACCTCTCCGGTGGTCAGCAGCAGCGCGTCGCGATCGCCCGGGCGCTGTCGATGGACCCCGACATGATGATGTTCGACGAGCCGACCTCGGCGCTCGACCCCGAGCTGGTCGGCGAGGTGCTCGCGGTCATGCGCCAACTCGCCAGCGAGGGCATGACGATGATGGTCGTGACCCACGAGATCATGTTCGCCAAGGAGGTCGCCGACCGCGTGGTGTTCATGGACGACGGCGTCGTGGTCGAGGACGGTCCGCCGGGGGAGGTGCTCGTCAACCCCCGGCACGAGCGCACCCGAAAGTTCCTCAAGATGGTGCTGTGAGCCCTCAGAACAGGGCGCGGGCCAGCCTCGGTCGGGCGGCACGCACCCGCTCGTCATCGTCGCCGAGCACCGTGAACAGCGCCACGAGCTGCTCGCGTGCCCGCTCGCGGTCGGGGCCGCGGCACTCCACCGCGGCCAGCAGCCGCTCGAAGGCCTCGTCGTACTCGCCGGCGGCGGCCAGTGCCCGCCCGAGGTCGTAGAGCAGCGCACCGTCCTCGCAGGGCTCGCCGGCCTCGAGCCGCGCGCGCATCGCGGTGATGTCGCCGCGGCCGTCACGGGTGAGTTCGACGCGGGTGACGATCGCCTCCGCCGCCGGGTCGGGTCGGTGCGCGGTGACCAGGGCGAGCGCTTCGTCGGGGTCCTCGTCCACGAGGTGCTCGGCGAGGAGCAGGGCCGCGTCGCGGTGGCCGGGCTCGAGTTCCAGCGCCGTGCGCAGCACGTTGATCGCCCCGGCCCCCTCGAGCATGCGGGCCTGCGCGACCGCGCGGTCGGCCTCCGTGGGCGAGATCCGGTTGAGGAACGCCTCGATGGTGGCCAGCGGCTGCGCGCCGGTGAACTGGTCCACGACCTTGCCGTCGCGCACCGCGATGACCTGCGGGATGCCCTGCACGCGGAACGCCTGGGCGAGCGACTGGTTGGCGTCGACGTCGACCTTGGCGAGCAGCACCGAACCCCCGCGTGCGTCGACGGCCTCCTCGAGCATCGGCCCGAGCGTGCGGCACGGCCCGCACCAGGCGGCCCAGAAGTCGACCACGACCGGCACCTCGTGGGAGCGGTCGAGCACGGCCGACTGGAAGCCGGCGGCGTCGACGTCGAACGCGTACGAGGAATGGGACATGACGGAACCTCGCTGGTGGCGCGGTGCTGGCGCGGACGGCGGTGGATCCCCCCAGGGTACGGGCGGCGGGGGGAAGTAGGCTTGCTCGTCACAACGCCGCCGCACCCGAGGACCTTCCCGTGTCCGACCGATCTGCAGGGTCCCGCCCCGAGATCCTGCTCCTCGACGGCCACAGCCTCGCCTACCGGGCCTTCTATGCGCTGCCGGACACGATCCGCACCCAGACCGGCGAGTTGACCAACGCGGTCTACGGCTTCACCTCGATGCTGATCCGACTGCTCGCCGAGCGGCAGCCCGACGCGGTGGCGGTGGCCTTCGACCTCGGCCGCGACGTCGCACGCACCGCCGCCTTCCCGGAGTACAAGGCCAACCGCGCGGCTCCACCCGACGGGTTCCGACCTCAGGTGCCGCTCATCAAGCAGGTGCTCGAGGTGCTGGGCATCCCGGTCGTCGAGGTGGAGGGTGTCGAGGCCGACGACGTGCTGGCCACGCTCGCGACCCGGGCGGTGGACGCCGGCTACCACGCGGCGGTGGTGACCGGTGACCGCGACGCGATGCAGTTGCCGGGGGAGCACCTCACGGTCCTCTACACGCTGCGGGGCCTGTCGGAACTCGCGGAGATGACCCCGGCCGCCGTCGAGGAGCGCTTCGGGGTCCTGCCCGAGCGCTACGTCGAGGTGGCGGCGCTGCGTGGCGACAGCTCGGACAACCTGCCGGGCGTGCCCGGCGTCGGGGACAAGACCGCCGCCAAGCTCGTCGCGCGCTTCGGTGATGTCGACGGGGTGTACGACCACCTCGACGAGGTCAGCGGCAAGAAGGTGCCCGCGATGCTCGCCGAGCACGAGCAGCAGGTGCGTACCAACCTGGCGGTGATGCGCCTGCGCCGCGACCTCGAGGTGTCGCTCGCCCCCGAGCAGCTCGACCGTGGCGAGGTCGATCGCGAGGCGGTGCGCGAGCTGTTCGGCACGCTGGAGTTCCGGGCGCTGTACGACCGCCTGCTCGCCGAGGTGCTGGGCGAGCAGACCGCGGCGGAGTCCGCCGCCTTCGAGCACACCCCGAGGCGGCTGCAGGCCGGGCAGCTTGCCGCCTGGCTTGGCGGGCTCGGCGCGCCCGGTGCGCCGGCCGACGTGCCCCCTGCGGTGCTGGTCACCCTCACCGGCCGTCCGCCCCACCCGAGCGTGCGGGCCGTCGCGCTGGCGGCGGTGGACCGCGACCCGGTGACCGCCGAGCTCGAGGAGCTCGACGACGGGGACCGGGCCGCGCTGGCCGCCTGGCTCGCCGATCCGGACCGGCCCAAGGTCACCCATGACCTGAAGTCCCTGGACCATGCGGCGGCTGCCGCCGGCTGGTCGCTGGCCGGGGTGGTGCTCGACACCGAGCTCGCGGCCTACCTGCTCGAGCCCGAACGGCGCAGCTTCGAGCTGGAGCGGCTGGCCGGGCAGTACCTGCACCGCACCCTGGCGGCCGCCGCTCCGGACACCGAGGCCGACCAGCTGTCCCTGGCGGTGGACGGCGACGACGACGCCTGGCCGCAGCGGGCGGTGTCCGCACTGGCCACCGCCGAGCTCGCCGGCGTACTCGCCGAGCAGCTCGACCAACGCGATCAGCGCGAGCTCGCGCAGCGCATCGAGCTGCCGCTGGCGCCCGTGCTCGCCCGTATGGAACGCACCGGGATCGCGGTCGACCGCGCCGTGCTCGACGCGATCCGCGGCCGGCTGTCGACCCGGGTGGCGGAGCTCGAACGGGAGGTCCACGACCATGCCGGCCGACGCTTCAACGTCGGCTCGGGCCCGCAACTGCAGCAGGTGCTGTTCGAGGAGCTCGGGCTGCCCCGGACCCGCCGGATCAAGACCGGGTACTCCACCGACGCGCAGGCCATGCAGCAGTTGCGCGGCCGGCACGCCATCGTGGACGCGATCCTCGAGTGGCGGGAGGTCAGCAAGCTGCTCACCACCTACGTGGATGCGCTGCCACCACTGATCGACCGGGAGACGGGCCGGATCCACACGACCCTGTCCCAGACCATCGCCGCGACCGGACGGCTGTCCTCGGCCCACCCCAACCTGCAGAACATCCCGGTGCGCCGGGCCGAGGGACGAGAGATCCGCCGCGCGTTCGTGCCCGGCGAGGGCTACGACCTGCTGCTGGTGGCCGACTACTCCCAGATCGAGCTGCGGATCATGGCCCACCTGTCGGGTGACGAGGCGCTGCTCGGGGCGTTCGCCTCGGGCGAGGACGTGCATGCGACCACGGCGGCACGGGTCTTCGATCTGCCGCTGGACGAGGTCGACGGAGCGTTGCGCGACCGTGCCAAGGCGATCAACTACGGGCTGGCCTACGGCCTGACGGCCTTCGGGCTCGCGCAGCAGCTCGACATCCCTCCCGACGAGGCGCAGACGATCGTCGACGCCTACCTCGAGCGCTTCCCCGGGGTCCGCCGCTACCTCGACGACGCGGTGGAATCCGCCCGGCGCGACGGGTACACCACCACGCTGTTCGGCCGTCGCCGCTACCTGCCCGACCTGCGCGCCGATGACCGAAACCGCCGGCAGATGGCCGAGCGTATGGCCCTCAACGCCCCGATTCAGGGGACCGCCGCGGACGTCATCAAGCTGGCGATGATCCGGTTGCAGGCGGCCCTGGACGCCAGCGGGCTGGCGGCGCAGCTGCTCCTGCAGGTCCACGACGAGGTCATCCTCGAGGTCGCCGAGGCCGACCTCGACCAGGTCCGCACGCTGGTCGTCGCGGAGCTGTCGGGGGTGGCCGACCTCGATGTCGACCTCGAGGTCGACACCGCCGCGGGTACGACCTGGTTCGACACCCAGAAGCACTGAGCACCGCGCCGCGGCGGCTTCTCGTCGCTTCGAGGCCTGCGTCGGCGCGAGTTCCTGCGCCGCCCCGCCGGCCCACCCGGCCACCGGCGGTCCGTGGTCGAAGCCATAGACTGCCGCCGACCCCCCCCGACTACGGCAGACCATGTCCGGATCTGACCACCCTGAGGCTGGACGCCGCCGGGAGCAGCACCGAGGTGGTGCCTCCACTCCGTCGGGCCGGGCGGCGCTGCTCGCGCAGGTGGACGCCCGGGTTGCCCGGGCTCGAGCTGCCCTCGCCCGGGGTGCGCACGCCGATACCCGGGTGGACGCCGGGCAGGCCACCGACCTGCTCGACGACATCGTCGCGGCCGATCCCCACACGCCGGGTACCGCCGCCCGCCGGCTCGAGACC
>SKJO01000179.1 GCA_007121975.1 Nitriliruptoraceae bacterium
AGCGGATCAGACCGAGCCGGAAGCCCCGGGCCACCGCACCGGTGCGGTCCGGCGTGTCGAGCTTGACCAGCAGGTTCTGCACGTGGGTCTTGACCGTGCGCGGCGACAGTTCGAGCCGGGAGCCGACCTGCTGGTTGGTCAGCCCCTCGGCCAGCAACTGCAGGACCTCGAGCTCACGCGGGGTCAGCTGGGTCACACCCCGGTCGCGGGGCTCCTCGCGCCACACGCCCGAGAGCTGCTCGGCGATGCTCGGCGAGATCACGCGCTCACCGGCGGCGGTGCGCTGGGCGGCGGCACGCAGCTCGTCGGCCGGGGCGCTGGTCAGCAGGAAGCTGTCGACCCCGGCGATGACCGCCTCGCGCAGCTCGATGACGGTGGCCGCATCGGCCACCACCAGGACGCGCAGCCGCTCGTGCCGCGCCTTGGCCTGGGCGGCCGCATGGAAGGTCCGGGGGTCGTCGTCACGCAGCCCGAGGACCAGCACGTCGGGCCGTGTGCCCGCCACCCGTTCGAGCGTCTCGTCGATCGAGCCCTCGCCGACGACTTCGACGTGGGCGAGCAGGGTCGCCAGGCCCACCCGAACCAGGGGGCGATCGTCACAGATCAGGATCCGTGGGCGTTGGTTGTTGCCACCGTTGACAGCGGGGTCGCGGGGTGCGGGCACCGTGCCTCCAGCGTCGTCGACGAACCCGGCGCGCGATTCCGGCGGCGGGTGTGATGCTGCTGGCCACGGTACCGACCGGGACGGGGTTGTCCGACGCGCGACCCGTACGGACGCCCGTGCTCCGTGCGTGAGCTCAGGCCGGCAGGATGCGCACGATACGTACCTCGATCTCGGCCCCGGCCGGGGTCCGGTAGTGGACCGTGTCGCCGACCCGGGTGCCGTTGACCGCCTCGCCCATCGGCGAGGCACTCGACAGGATCTCGTGCTCGTCGTGCTCGTCCTCGCGGCTCCCGAGCAGGTAGGTCTCCTCGTCGCCCTCGATGTCGAGGGTGACCACCAGCCCCGGGCGCACGACGTCGCCGTCGACCGGTGCCTCGCCGACCCGGGCGTCGCGGAGCAGCGCTTCGAGCTGCCGGATCCGCGACTCCATCTTGCCCTGCTCGTCCTTGGCCGCGTGGTACTCGGCGTTCTCGCGCAGGTCCCCGTGGGCCCGGGCTTCCTCGATGATCGCCGCCATGCGGGTGCGTCCATCGGTCCGCAGCGTGTCGAGCTCTGCCGTCAGCCGATCGTAAGCCTCCTGGCTCAACCACGTCTCGGGCATCGGGGTGCACTCCCTGGTCCGGCGATCATTACGAAACGCCCGGACGGAGATGCCCGGGCGCATGCGCAGGGTACCAGGCACCCGTCAGGCGACGAACTAGCATCAGACCGTGGCCACCTCCGATCTTCTCTACCGCCTCTACGAGCGCCGACTGTCGGCCGAGCTCGCTGGTGGCCCCCTGCCCCGGCACGTCGGGGTGATCCTCGACGGCAACCGGCGCTTCGCGCGGGAGCGGGGACTGGTCAGCCCCGCGGAGGGGCACGCGGCCGGCGCCCGGCACATCGACACGTTCCTCGGCTGGTGCCTCGAACTCGACATCCCCTACGTCACGCTGTGGCTGCTGTCGACCGACAACCTCACCCGGGACGACGCCGAGGTGGCGGCGCTGCTGGGCATCATCGAGGAGACCGTGCGCCGCATCGGGTGCACGGAGGGTGCCCGGAGCCAGGGGCTGCGGGTCACCGCGGTCGGTGCGCTCGACCTGCTACCCGAGGACGTGCGCCGGACCCTGGCCGAGGCCGAGCGCGCGACCGCCGAGCACGACCGGCTGCGGGTGCAGGTCGCGGTCGGGTACGGCGGACGCCAGGAGATCACCGACGCGCTGCGCAGCCTGCTGCTCGAGCAGGCCGGGCAGGGCCACAGCCTCGAGCAGGTCGCCGCCTCACTTCGGCCCGAGGACATCGGTGACCACCTGTACACCACCGGGCTGCCCGACCCCGACCTGATCATCCGCACCTCGGGCGAACTGCGCCTGTCGGGGTTCCTGCTGTGGCAGTCCGCCCACAGCGAGTACTACTTCTGCGACGCCTACTGGCCGGACTTCCGGCGGGTCGACTTCCTGCGTGCGCTGCGCGACTACCAGCGACGGCAGCGCCGCTTCGGACGGTGAGGATCGGGCGCTGGGCGCCGCGGGCGGGGGCGGTACCACAGGTCCCGGCGGTCCGGGGCCCGGCCGGGGCGGGACTATCGGCTCGCCCGGGAAGGTCCGACCTGCCCACGCGCGACGCGCCGGCGCGCCGCATGCTGGGCGACGCAGGCCACTGACGCCAGCGCGCCGAAGAGGGGGTCCCGTGCACCGCCGCCAACGTCCGGGTGCGCCACCGGCCTTCTCGCCGGTGCTCCTGGCCGTGCTCGGTGGGGTGCTGCTCGCGCTGCTGGTGCTGGTGCTCGGGTCGGGGACCGCGCTGGCGTCCCCCGTTGCGGGGGCCGACGACGAGGTCGCGGCCACCGATGGCGAGGTCGCGGGCACCGATGGCGAGGTCGC
This sequence comes from Nitriliruptoraceae bacterium, assembly GCA_007121975.1. GTDB lineage: Bacteria > Actinomycetota > Nitriliruptoria > Nitriliruptorales > Nitriliruptoraceae > SKJO01. Next base: position 2,530 of record SKJO01000179.1, read on the forward strand.
GGGCACCGATGGCGAGGTGGTGCTCGACTACTTCTACGGCGAGGGCTGCCCGTTCTGTGTGCTGCAGGACGAGTACCTCGACGACCTCGCCGACCGGTACCCCGAGCTCACCATCCGCCGCTTCGAGGTCTGGGGTGACGCCGACAACCAACGGATCATGACCGAAACGTTGGGTGCCCGCGGCGTGGAACCCACCGGGGTGCCGGCGACCGTGCTCGGCGAGCGGGTGTGGGTCGGGTTCAACGACCAGATCGCCGGGCAGATCGACCGCGCGGTCGCGGCCGCCCTCGACGATCCCGACGCGACCGACCCGGCGAGCCCCGCCGAGGAGTCGGGCAGCGTGATCGACCTGCCGCTGATCGGCGAGGTCGACCTCTCCGCCCAGCCGCTGCTGGCCGCCACCGCCCTGATCGCGCTGGTCGACGGCTTCAACCCGTGCTCGCTGTGGGTGCTGACCGTGCTGCTGGCGATGGTGCTCAACGTCGGCGCGAGCCGGGGGCGGATCTTCGCGGTGGGGCTGACCTTCCTGTTCGTCACCGCCAGCATCTACGGGGTGTTCATCGCCGGGCTGTTCTCGATCTTCGGGGTGGTGGGCATCGTCACCGGCGTCGCCGTGGGGGTGGGCCTGCTCGCGGTCGCGTTCGGGGCGATCAACGTCAAGGACTACCTGCGCTACAAGCAGGGCGTGTCGTTGACGATCCCGGACCGCTACAAGCCGCGCATCTACCGCAAGGGCCGGGCGGTGCGCGACCCCAACCGCTCGCTGGCGGCCGTGCTCGGGCTGACCGTGGCGATGGCCGCCGGCGTGGCGATCGTCGAGCTGCCCTGCACCGCCGGGTTCCCGGTGATCTGGACCGGGCTGGTCACCACCCAGGGCGTGTCCGGCGCCGAGTTCGCCGCCCTGCTCGGCCTGTATCTGCTGGTCTACCTGCTGCTGGAGCTCGGGGTGTTCGCCTTGGCCGTATTCACCTTGCAGCTCGGCAGCTTCCAGGAACGCCAGGGCCGGATCCTCAAGCTGGTCGGTGGCGTGGTCATGATCACCCTGGGGGCCGTGCTGATCATCGATCCCGACGTGATGGACAGCTTCGCGGGCTCCACCGCCGTGGTGCTCGGCTCGGTGGGGCTGGCGGTGCTGCTGCTCGTCGTGCACCGCCGAGTGCTGCCTCGGCTGGGGATCCACATCGGTGATGAGCAACTCCTCGCCGAGCGGGCCCGCGAGCACGCCCGGCATCCCACCGAGGTGTCCTGATCCTCGGGCGACGGCGGTTCCCGGGTTGTAGCACCCGCCCGCGGTAGGGTCGCTGCGACCCTGCTACGCCGTCGAACCCGAGGTCAGCTCCGGTGCATGAACGACCCGCTGAGCCCCTGACCGTCCGCGCGTCGTTCGGCGCGCCGCCTCCGCCTCTGCCGGCCCCGGCGCCGTGGGTCCCTGGCCCCCGGCTGGTTGCGGTGGCCCAGCCCGCTCGCCGCCGATCCACCGGCGGTCGGCTGACGGCCACGCCGCGCAGTGCACCGGTTTGGAGGTGCCGATGACCCCGCCCCACACCGCCGGCGTGACCGGCACCCACCGTGCTTCGAGAGTCGACGCCGGCCCGGCCCTGCGCACCTACGTCCTCGACACCTCGGTGCTGCTGGCCGACCCGACGGCCCTGACCCGGTTCGACGAGCATGCCGTGGTGCTGCCGATCGTGGTGCTGCTCGAACTCGAGGACAAGCGCCACCATCCGGAGCTCGGCTGGGCGGCACGCAGCACGCTGCGCACCCTCGAGCAGTTGCGCGAGAGCCACGGCGTGCTGACCGAGCCGATCCCGGTCAACGACGCCGGGGGCACGGTGCGTGTGGAGCTCAACCACCAGGACACCGCCGCGCTGCCCGAGGCCCTGCGCGGCGGCGCCAACGACGACCGCATCCTCGCGGTCGCCCGCAACCTCGCCGACGATGGTGCGGCGGTGACGCTGGTCACCAAGGACCTGCCCCTACGCCTGCGGGCCTCGATCGCGGGGTTGGCCGCCGAGGAGTACCGCAACGAGCAGCTGCCCAGTGAGCCGTGGTCTGGGATCGTGCGTCTCGAGCTACCCGGCGAGCACCTCGAGTTGCTCTACCGCGAGGGCGGGATCGACCGTGAAGCGCTGCCGGAGGACGTGCCCGTCAATGCCGGGCTGATCCTGACCTCGGGACCGACCTCGGCGCTCGCTCGGCTGCATGCCGACGGGCTGGTCCGGCCGCTGGGGACCGAGTCGGTGCTCGGACTGACGGGGCGCTCGGCCGCCCAGCGCCTGGCCATCGACCTCCTCGGCGACCCGCAGGTCGGCATCGTCAGCCTCGGCGGCAACGCCGGCACCGGCAAGTCCGTGCTGGCCCTGGCCGCCGGGCTCGACGCGGTGGTCCGGCGTGGCACCCACCGTCGGGTGATCGTGTTCCGGCCGCTGTTCGCCGTCGGGGGACAGGATCTGGGCTACCTGCCCGGCACCGAGGCCGAGAAGATGGCACCGTGGGCAGCGGCGGTCACCGACGCGCTCGAGGCGGTCTGTGACCCGGACCTGGTGCGCAGCGTGCGCTCCCGTGGCCTGCTCGAGGTTCTGCCCCTGACCTACATCCGGGGCCGGAGCCTGACCGACACCTACGTGATCATCGACGAGGCGCAGAACCTCGAGCGGGGCGTGCTGTTGACCGCGCTCAGCCGCCTCGGACAGGGCAGCCGGGCCGTGCTGACCCACGACATCGCCCAGCGGGACAACCTCAGAGTCGGGCGCTACGACGGCATCGCGAGCGTGATCGCCGCACTACGCGGCCATGCGCTGTTCGGTCACCTCACCCTGACGCGTTCCGAGCGCAGCGCGGTCTCGGCGCTCATCGGCGAGGTCATCGAGGGTCGGCGATAGCCGCGCCGGTCTTCCGGCGATTGGCTGCGTGCGTTCCGGGACGCGGACGTGGCTGCGTTCTGGCTACCGCCCGGTCACCCGACGCTGCCGGGGGTCGTTGCCAGCTGCGTCGAGGTGGATGCAGACGGTGGTGTGCCGACGGCCCAGGCGTTCGGTGACGAGGGGCGCGGCGGGTGCCTGCCGTCCAGGCCGTCGTGCGACCCGGCCGATGTCGACGAACCCGTCCTCGCGCGCACCGCGAGCACGCACGCCGCGCCGGCCCGGTCATCGAGCGTCACCACGGAAGCTCGCAGCGGTCCGGATGGCGAAACTTCCCGCCGTGCCTCCCGTGTCGTCTGCCACCGCCCGTGCGGTTCGTGCACAACCTGCCGTGAAGGCTTGCGGAACACGTTGAGCGAATATATGTTCGAGACATGAACCGCTCCCGCATCCCCACCACCACGACCGGCCGCCCACGCCGGCCGTCGCTCGAGACGGACCCGGCCGGGTAGGTCTTCTCCGGCGACGCCGGGTCTCACGGTCCGGATGCTGATGGGGATGCGGGTGTGGCCGCCGTGCTCGAACGACGTGTCGCCCAACACCCCCTGGCATCCCCGCCGGCCCGCCCCACACCACCGGACCGCCCTGAGTTCATCGTCCGGGAGCGTCCCTGTGGGCGGGTGATCTGTCCCCGGCGGAGCACCAACCTACGTCAGCCCACCCTGCCGGAAACACCCTCAGCAGGGTGGGTCAGCCGTGTGGACCAGGTCCACCTGACGACGTGGGGCGAGCGCCACCCCGAACGGACCCTGGGCCACCGGCTCGTCGTCCACGGCACCGACAGGCGCTCCCGGTACTCGACCTGGTGAGCCCGGTACTCTGCCCTGCTGGTCGCGCATCCCGGGCGGCAGGGAGGCTGATGCGTTCCGTGGTCGGTTGGCGGATGGCTGCGGTCCTGGCGCTGGCGGCCTTCACCGCGCTGGCCGTGGTCGTGGCGCCGGGCCTGCTGGCGGCTGCCGCGGGCCCATCGGTGGGCAAGTCCGTGCCCCACTCGACCGCTGATCGCCTCGCCGCTGCGTCGCAGACCGCTGCTGACTCGGACCCGGAACCCGAGCCAGCGCCCGACCCGGAACCCGAAGGCGAGCCCGAACCCGAACCCGCTCCCGAACCCGAACCCAACCCTGAGCCCGAACCCGAAGGTGAGCCCGAGCCAGCACCCGATCCGGATCCGCAGCCCGAGCTGCCGCCGGGGCCACCCTCCGATGAGCGCACGTTGGTGCGGGTGGCCACGATCGAGGGCGACCTCGCGCCCAAGTCGGTGGTCAGCACCCACACCGGGCTGTTCCTCGCCCAGAACATGATGTACCGCCACACCATCAGCGTCTACGGCCGCGACCGGGAGTTGGTGCGCACGATCCCCGACACGGTCGTGCTCGAGGACTTCGGGCTCGAAGGTCCGGGCGAGCCTGTGCGGGGAAGCCCGGTTGAAGCCGCCGTCAGCCCCGACGGCCGCCACGCGTACGTGTCGAACTACCGGATGTACGGTCCCGGCTATGACCGCCCCGGTGGTGACACCTGCTCGCCGGCCGACAACGTCGACGAGAGCACCGTGTACCGCCTCGACCTCGGCACGCTCGAGATCGATCAGGTCATCGAGGTGGGGGCGATCCCGAAGTTCGTGGCGGTGTCGCCCGACGGGCGCTTCGTGCTGGTCACCAACTGGTGCAGCGACGACCTCAGCATCATCGACGCCGAGCTCGCCCGCGAGGTCGCCCGGCTCGACATCGGCCGCTACCCCCGGGGCATCGCGATCACCCCCGACAGCCGCGTGGCCTATGTGGCCGTGATGGGCGGCTCCCACCTGGTCGAGGTCGATCTCGAGCAGTTGACGACCACCACCATCGACGGCATCGGCCGCGGTCCCCGCCACCTGGTGCTCAGCCCCGATGGGCGCACGCTGTACGTGACGCTGAACGCGGAAGGGGTCGTGGTGCGCTTCGACCTCGACACCGGCGCGCTCGACCGGATCACGACCGGGGCGGCGCCGCGCTCGATGGAGATCGCCCCGGACGGACGCACGCTGTATGTGGTGAACTACCGCTCCGACACGCTCAGTGTGGTGCGTGCCGAGGACCTCGTGGTCCTCCAGACCCTGCCGACCGACGATCGGCCGATCGGGGTCACCGTGGACCGCGCGACCGGCGAGGTGTGGGTCGCGAGCTACTCGGGCCGGCTTGCGGTGTTCGACACCGCGTAGGCCGACCGGGACCCGGGCTAGGGCAGGCTGGTATGCCGGTGTGTGACCAACGGCCCTTGCGCCGGAGCTTCGCGGGTTCGCTCGACGGCAGGCCCCGGAGGTACGATCCCGGCCGCCCACCAGCCTCCCCTCCCCGAGGAGTTCTCCGTGCGTCGCGCCACGCTCGGCCTCGTCGCCGTCACCGCCCTGGTTCTGTCCGCCTGCGCGACCGTCCCCGACGGTGCCATCGAGGCAGAGGCCCTGGCCTGCCCGCCCGGTACGGAGGGATGCGACGACGTGCTGCCGATCGGTCCGGGCGGTGAACTCATCGTCGAGGGCGGCAACTTCTGGTTCGAGGTCACCGACGGGGTGCCGATCACCGGCGACATCGAGGTGACGCTGATCAACGTCAGCGACGCGTTCCACAACTTCGAGGTCCTCGGCGCCGCCGAAGGCTCCGAGATCATCGACGCCGACGCCTTCGAGGAGGGAGTCGGCACCGTCAAGCTCTTCCCCGGCAGTTGGACCGTGATCTGCAACGTGCCGGGCCACCGTCAGGCCGGCATGGAGTTCCAGCTCACGGTCTTCGCCGACGAAGCCGAGGCGGAACTCGCTGAGGAGGCCGGGGAGCTGCCCGGCATGATCAGCCAGCGCGAGACCTGAGCCGCTAGCCGCTCAGCGCGACCACCACCCACCACAGCAGCGCGCTGACCGGCGGGACCAGCAGCGTGGTCACCGGTCGGGTGCGATGCCCGCGCCAGATCGCGACGGCCCCCGCAGCCCAGCCGGCCAGCAGCACGGCCGCCGCCCACCCGGGCACGATGCGCCCCACCGGCAGGACGAACGCCGCCAGCACCAGGTGCATGCCGCCCGCCGCGATCAGGGAAACCTTGGCGCTGAGCCCGGCTGCTGCCGCGCGCAACGCCTCGTCGCCGCCCGTCGGGGGGAGGTCGGCATCCTCGCCGGGCGTCGGGCTCACCGGATCCGCTGGTCGAGGTCGGTGGGCCGCACCAGCAGCGGCCCACCGGTTCCTTCGAGGCGGAAGGCCCGCCCCCACGCCGGCTCGGCCCGCGGTGGGCCGGACGCGGTCACGGGCGTGAGCGCGAGCACCAGGGCAGCGAGTTCTTCGGGCCCGGGCTGCCCGCCGTGCACGATGCGTAGGTCCACGCTGCCGGTGGGGGCCGGATCGGGTGCGGCGCTCACAGCGGGATGTTGCCGTGCTTGCGGGCCGGCAGCCGTTCGCGTTTGGTGGCGGTGAACCGCAACGCCTTGATCAGCTCCACCCGGGTGCGGGAGGGTTCGATGACCGCATCGATGTAGCCGCGCTCCGCCGCCCGCCAGGGGTTGGCGAGGTCACGTGCGTAGCGCTCCTCGAACTCCGCATGCATCGCGTCGGGATCCTCGGCGGCCTGCA
>SKJO01000275.1 GCA_007121975.1 Nitriliruptoraceae bacterium
CCGGCCGCGACCCCGGCGGCGATCAGCAGCGCGAGGGTCCCCTTGACGACGGGAGTTGCGGTGATGACTCGGGGCATGGACGACCTCGGGGTCGGCACCGTGGGCCGCCATATTGGTCGATTGAACGACCCCCAGTGCCGTGCGCGCTCTAGGCGCACCTTGCTGTGCACCACGTGGCACCATTCGGGGGTGCTGGCGGCCTCGACGCTGCCACCCCCCACACTCTGGCGTTCGGCGTCGTCGGGAGGACCAATGAACGCGGTGGCTGGGTCTGCAGCCGGACCGACCGTGGCCGTGGTGCTGGCCGCCGGCGGGGGCCGTCGCTTCGGCGGGACCAAGCAACTCGTGGAGTTGGCCGACCGCCCGCTCATCGCCCACGTCGTCGCAGCCGCGCGGGACGGTGGGGTCGACGAGGTGGTGGTCGTGGTCGGACACGACGCCTCCGCGGTCGCGCAGGCGGCCCGCGCCGAGCACGACGTGAGGGTCGTTGACACCCCCGCCGTGGCGGCCGGCCAGTCGGCGTCGCTGGGCGCGGGGGTCGCCGCGGCGCTCGACCTCGACGCCGAGGTGGTCGTCGTCCTGCTCGCCGACCAGCCGGAGGTCGCTCCGGCCGCGGTGCAGGCAGCTGCCGCTGCGGTGCGTGACGGGGCGTCGGTTGCGCGTCTCCTCTACGAGGATGGCCCCGGCCACCCGGTTGCCTTCGCTCGGCGGGTGCTCGCTCGGCTCACGGAGCTTCGGGGTGACCGGGGTGCCCGAGGGTTGCTCGACGAGCTCGGGGTCGTCGAGGTGGCGTGGGGCGGCGCGGCTCCCGTCGATCTCGACACCCGCGCCGCGTGGCAGGCGGCCCTGCGTCGGTGGGAGACGAAGGGGCCGCCCCCGGCTCAGCGCAGCCCGAGCTGGCGGGAGCAGGAGGGCCAGGCCCGCCACCCCTGACGCGACAGCAGGATCTCGGCGCGACGGATCTGCTCGGCCTTGCTCGCGCGGTGGGGGTAGCCGCTCCCGCCGACCCAGCGCCACGACGACAGGGCGAACTGCAGCCCGCCGTAGTAGCCGTTGCCGGTGTTGATCGACCAGTTCCCGCCCGACTCGCACTGGGCGACACGGTCCCAGATGGCTTCGCGCTCGGCCCGGGCGCGCTCCCGCTCCTGCTCCTCGCGGCGGCGCTGCTCCTCCTGCTCGCGGCGGTGCTGCTCCTCCTCGATCCGGCGCTGTTCCTCGGCCTCGATGGCGGCCTGCAGCTCGGCGCGTTCGGCCAGGGTCGTGACTTCGACGCGCGGCACGAGCTGCAGGGCCCGACCGACGAAGAGTGCTGCCTGCCAGCGCAGCACCGGCTGCTCGGGGCAGTAGGCGGTCAGCGGGTCACCACAGCCGGCCGCGATGCCCACGGCCGCCAGCCGGTCGATCGCTGGGGCATGCACGCCGCGGGTGTCGGCGAAGAAGCGCTCAGGGGCCTCGGCCAGGGCGAAGCCCCGGGCCAGCAGGGTGGCCAGTTCGGCCCGGCTCACGGGCTCGTCGGGGCAGAACGCCCCACCGCCACAGCCGCGGGTGACGCCCGCTTCGGCCAGCGCGTTGATGCGCCCGGCGTGGACCGAGCCCTCGAGATCGCTGAAGTGCTCGAACTCGGTGGGTGGCAGCGACAGCGCATCGGCCATCACCGAGGCGAGTTGTCCCCGGGTCAACTCCCGCTGCGGACAGAACTGTTCCGGGGCGCAGCCACGCACGATGCCCTGATCGGCCAGGGCGGTGACCGCCTCGGCGTAGCCGGTGCCGGCGGTGTCCACGAAGCCGCCGTCGGCGGACGGGGCGGCCAGGGCCGCGCCGGCCGGCAGCAACGAGGTGAGCAGCAGTGCCGTCAGCACGAGTCCTCCGACGACCACGGGGCGCGATGGGCGGGGTGCCCGGGGGGCACGAGAGGCACGGGCGGGCGCCAAGGGCATGGGAAGACTCCAGGGACGGGGGGAGGAGGCGTCGGCTTGCGCGGAAGAGTCCGGGGCCGGTGCGCGTCGAGTCGCTGAAGGTCGGCCCTCCGGGTCACCCGATGACCCCCTGGGGGTGGCCCAACGTCCACCATCGGTGGGCAGGCCAGGGCCGAACGGTCAGCCTCGGCGCCCGTCGGGCGGCTGCGACCATCCCAACATGAGCGCGCTGCGCGCATGAACGGCTGCATCGCCTGCAGCATCGCGCGCCGAGCGCCCGCGGTCCGCGAGGGCGGCGCGGGTCAGGTCACCTCGACGGCAGGCGTCCGCCGGTGGGCGCGCAGCAGGGCGGAGGCCGCCGCTACCCCCACGACGCCGATCACCGAGCCCGGCCAGGCTCCGAGCACGATGGCTACGCCGATGCCCAGCACCAGGCTCACGCCACCCACAACCGTCGCCGCCATGGCGGTGGTGGCCGGCACCTTGGGTCGGCGTCGGGTCTCGAACGCGACGACCGCCGCCATCACCGGGGCCACGGCCAGGGTGCACAGCGCCAGCCACCAGAGCCGGCCGGCCCAGAATCCGGGCTCACCGGGCACGCCGGCGTCGATGGGTGCACCGATGCGCTCGCCCAACCAGGCGGCGGGCAGCTCGGCCAGCTTGTGCCACAGGTACAGCGGCATCCCCAGCGCCCCGAGCACCGCGACCACGCGGCCCACCCGTCTCCGCTCGAGCATCCGGCGGGCGGGTCCCTCGGCGGCCAGCACCCCACCGGCCTGCAGCCACATCACTCCGAGCAGTGCCACGGTCGGCGGCAGCACGTTGGAGTTGCCTTCGAGATCGCCGCCGACCATCGCCGTCGGGTAACCGCTCCCCGTGGAGGCAGCCAGCCACGCCAGGCCCAGGGCCATCAGCGCCAGCCCGGCCTTCGGTCCGGAGAACCGGCCGCGGCGCCAGGCGATGCCCAGCTGCTGGGGCACCAGCCAGACCGTCAGGTAGTTGAGCCAGGCGATCCCGCCGGTGGTCGAGGTCACCAGCGTTCCGAGCTCGAGCAGGTGCCCGGGCGTGCGCACGCCGCCGCGCAGCACGTCGGCGAGCAGCGCCAGGGCAACCAGGACCCCGACCGCCGCCAGCCCGTAGCGTCGGTCGGCGGCCACGCTCAGGGGCAGCAGTGCCTGCACCGCCAGCAGCATGAGCAGGAACCACAGGTGGATGGTCAGCGAGTGGTCGAGCGGTCCGAGCAGCCGACCGCCGGTGAACTGCGCGATCACCGCGAGCACCGCCAGGACAGCGAGGTAGGTGACCGTCGGGCGGGCGAGCGCCAACGCCCGCCCCGCCCACCAGCTGCGCTGGCTCTCACCTGCCTCGATCCGCGCGGCTACGCCGTCTGTCGCGACCGCGGCCGACACGAACACGAACACCGGCACGACCTGCAGCACCCAGGTCAGCAGGCCCGCAGCGTCCCAGACGGTCAGCAGGTGCTCGGTGTCGACCATCCGACCGTCCACCAGCCGCGGCAGGGTCGCGAGCCAGTGACCGAACACGACCACCAGCAACGCCCCGGCCCGCAGCGCGTCGGGGTAGCGGTCACGGGCGGCGTGAGCTGTGCTCATGGCATCCTCGTCGGGGCGTCGCGCGGCCTACACACCACGATCGCATCGGTCGGCACGGGCTTCCACGGATCGCAGGATCTGCTGCGTTCGGACGCCAACCCTGCCAGGTCGCACGCCGCTTGGCCAGGAACCCGACCCGGCTGGCGGCGAACGTCTAGGATCGAGTATCCGGCCACCGTGGCCAGGTACGGAGGGAGTGGCGTTGGGTACCCGTGACGAGAAGCTCGCCCTGCTCAGGGACATCCCGCTGTTCCGTTACCTGTCGAAACGGCACCTGGACATGGTCTCGCGCAATGCCGACGAGATCCGGGTCGACGCCGGTCACGAGCTCAGCCGCGAGGGCCGGCTCGGACACGAGCTGTTCGTGATCATCGAGGGTGAGGCCTCGGTGACCCGCCAGGACGTGCATCTGGCGAACCTGGGTCCGGGCGACTTCGTCGGGGAGCTCTCGCTGCTGGACAACGAGCCGGGCAGCGCAACCGTGACCGCCGAGTCGCCGATGGTCCTGCTGGTGATCGGCGAGCGGCAGTTCCACTCGCTGCTGCTGGCCATCCCGGAGTTGACGCTCGAGGTGCTGCGGGGCGTGGCCCAGCGGCTGCGCGCCACCGACGAGGCACTGACGCACTGAGACGGCGCCCGGCGCCGCGGTGGGGGAGCTTCTGCACCGTGCCGAGGCCGGTCAGCCCTCGTCGGCCGGTGGCCCAGCGAGGCCGAGTTCTCGTTCGAGTCGGGCAACGCGCGCTGCCAGGCCTTCCAGCGCGTCGACGCGCGCGGTGAGGGCCTCGAGCCGGTCGTGGGCCTCTCGCACGGTCGGCACCGACGATCCGCCCGTGCCCGCACCCACGGTTGGAGCCGGCGCCTCGGGGGCGATCTCGACCGGCGCCTCCCGACCCGACAGCAGGTGGCGCCAGCGGACCTGCTTCTCGCCGGGGCGCCGCTCGAGCTGCTCGGCCAGGCCCTGCTCGGCCAGGCGCCGCAGCACCATCTCGACCTCGCTGACCTCGCCGAAGCGCGACATGCGGGTCGCGCGGCTGCGCAACTCCCCGGAGGTCTGCGGGCCGCGCAGCAGCAGCAGCGCGATCAGTGCCATCGCGCCGGCGTCCAGCCCGAGGGTCTGGTCGACGAGGTGGGCGTGCTTCTCGACGCGTTCGCCGGGCCGGCGGGTGCGCTTGGCAAGCGACCGGTCCCGCAGCCCGATCAGTGCCGGGCGCAGGTCGGTCAGGTCGTACTCGACCACCGGGAAGCGGTTGGTGGCCTGGTTGCATGCCGTGATCAGTGCGGCCTCGCTCAGCGGGTACTGCTGAGGGGTGGCCAGCGACTTCTCGAGCAGGCAACCGAGCACGCGGGCCTGGGTCGGATTGAGGGGGTCCATACCGGGCAGGCTAGCCGCGCTCAGCGTCCCAGCACGTCGCGTCGGCGGCCCCACAGCACCAGCAGTGCGGGCTGCACCAGCAGGCAGGCCAGCAGCGCGTAGCCGATCATCAGGGTGCTGACCTGCCCGAACTGCACCACCGGGGTGCTCTCCGAGAGCGTCAGCACCGCGAAGGCCAGCCCGGTGGTGACCGCCGATCCGATCAGTGCGGGTCCGGTGTTGCGCAGCGAGTCGCCGATCGCGACCTCGGCCAGCATCCCGCGTGACCGGGCTTCGCGGAACCGGTTGATCAGGTGGATGCCGTAGGGCACCCCGATGCCCACCGCGATCGAGGCGACGGTTGCGGTCAGCGCGTTGAACGACAGCCCGATCAGGCGCATGGTGCCCAGCACCAGGCTCAGCGCCACGACGCTGGGCACGATACCGATGAGCCCGAGCCCGACGCTGCGGGAGGTCAGCAGGGTCGCGCCGACCAGCAGCACCGCCGCGGAGGCGAGCGAGATCAGAATCGCCAGCAGCTGTGCGGCCGACAGCGACGAGATGATCTCGGCCTGAACCAGCGGATCGGAGACGACCGTCACCTGCGCACCGGTGGCAGCGACGGGGGCGGCCGCGGCCTCGAGATCGGCGGCGAGCCGGTCGGCGCCGTCGGGGCCGGCCGCGCTCGACACGATCATCAGCAGCCCCTGATCGTCGAGCACGTCGGCCAGCGCATCGGGGGCGTGGCGGGCCAGGACGTCCAGCAGGTCGGGCCAGGCATCGTCCTCGACCGCATCAGGCCCGGTGGCGGGGTCGTAGCCGGCGGCCTCGAGGTCGTCGAGGATGCGCAGCAGCTCACGGTCGTCGTCGGAGAGCACCTCGTCGGGCAGGCCGCCCCCGGCGAGTGTCGCCAGGCTCAGCTCCGCGGCCGGGAGGGCGGCAAGTGCCGCCAGGTCGGCGTCCGACAGGCCGGCGGGGCGGTCCTCAGCGATGCCCTGCGCGATCGCTTCGCGCACGCTGGTGGCGAGCTCGTCGGGGTCGGAGGTGGCGACCAGCGCGGCCAGCGGCGAGCGTCCGTCGGGCAGCCGCGTCGACAGGGCCTGCTCGAGGTCGGCGGGCAGCTCCACGTCGTCGTCGTCGACCAGGTCGGGGTCGATCGGATCGGGCAGGTCGACTTCGGCCGCCGCGGCGACCGGGTCGTCCCACGCCTCGAGGTCGGCGGCCAGGGCGTCGCGGGTCTGCTCGCCGAGCTCGGCGTAGCGCTCGACGAGCTCGAAGGGTGAGACCACCTCGGCACGGTCACCGACCAGCCTGACGCCGTCGATGTCGACGAGCCGTGGGGCCAACTCGGCGGCCGCCCCCAGCAGCTGCGCGTCCTCGGGGTCTCCGTCGACCAGTACGTAGGTGCGCTCGCCGACGTCGCCGCCGAACTGCGCGTCCAGCCGGTCGAGGGTGGCCACGATCGGGTCGCCCTCGGGCAGGAAGTCGCGCTCGTTGAACTCGGTGTCCAGGCCGCTTGCGACCACCGAGCTGACCGCGACGACAAGCGCCGCGACGGCCAGCGCCGGCGCGGCGTGGCGGGTGGCAAGCGCGGCCGTGGCCCGGACCCACAGGGGATCGCGACCGACGGCTGGGGCGGCGAGCGGTGGCGTCGGGACGTCGCTCGGCGGGGGGAGTGCGTCCCCGTTCGCAGCAGCCACCGCCGCGGTGTCGGCCTCGGCGGCCCGCCTGGCGGCACGCCGGTCCAGGCGCCGGTCGATGAGCGTGCGGGTGGCGGGCACCGCTCCGCCCAGGATCAGGAACGCGGCGACGATGCCGATGGCCGCCAGGATCCCGAAGTCGCGGATCGGCGGCAGGGGCGTGGCGACGTTGGCCAGGAACCCCGCGACCGAGGCGATCGTGGCCAGGATCAGGGCGACGCCGACGGTGACCAGGGTGACGTAGGCAGCCCGGTCCGGGTCGTCGCCGCGGGCACGCTGCTCGCGGTAGCGGGTGGTCAGGTGGACCGAGTAGTCGATGCCGAGCCCCACGAGCAGCACCGGGATGGCGATGCCGATCTGGTTGAAGGCCCCCAGCACTCCCAGACCTCCCGGACCGAGCAGCGCCGAGAAGCCGATCATCCATACGATGCTGGCGATGAGCCCGAGGAATCCGACCACCACGTCGGCCACCGACCGGAACAGCCAGGCCAGCACCAGCAGCACCAACAGCAGCGAGGTGCCCAGCAGCACCGGCAGGTCGCGTTCGAGGGCAGCCTCGATGCCGTCCTCGATGGCGGTGATCGACAGCACCGAGGAGCGCAGCCCGTCCAGCTGCGCCTCGTCGACCAGGGCCGCCACCTGCCGGGCGGCCGCCGCCCGGTCCTCGCTGTCGGCGTTGGTGTCGAACGCGACCGACACCAGGCCGCTGCGTGCCCGGGGTGGGGCGAGCTCCAGGTCGTCGGAGAACAGCGGCTCGATCTGGTCCAGGGCGGCGTCGAGCACCCCCTCGATCAGCAGGGCCGCGCTGGTCTCGTTGAACTCCGCCAGCGTCTGGTCCTGCGTCTCGGCCGCAGAGGCGAACGGCAGCGCGAAGGTCGCGATCGGCTCGCGGCCGGTGCGTTCGGGAGCCAGCACCGGCGCGATCACCGGATCGCCACGCAGGGTCTGGGCCAGCTGGTCCACGGCCACCAGCACGTCACGCTCGAGCACGTCGCCACCGGGGCCGGCATCGAGCAGCACCTGCACGGAGCTCGCCGCCTCGAAGCGTTCGCCGATGTCGTCGAGGGTGTCGGCGACGCCGCCTTCGGGCGCGAAGCCCTCCACCCCGGTGTCGACCTCGAGGTTGCCCGCAGCGGCCCCCAGCACCAGCGTGAGGGTCAGCAGCACGCCGAGGGTGACGGCCGGCGCGCGGATCGCGATGCGTGCCAGCAGGTGCATCAGCCGGTTCACCGCGGGCCTCCCCCAACATCGTCGTTCGACGGGGCGAGCACCCCGCGCAGCAGCCGCTGGGCGGCGTCGGGTCCGAGGTCGACGCCGAGGTCGCGCAGCAGCAGCAGGCCGAGCACGGCGGCGAGCAGCGCCTGGGTCAGCGCCCGGCGCTCGGTGGCGTCGACCGACGGCGCCGGCTGCTCGGCGGCGGTGGACGAGGTGTCGGCGGCGGTGAGTACCTCGTCGACGAACGCCAGCGACCGCGTGGTGAGTCGGTCGATGACTCCACCGAGCTCGGGGTGGCTCGGGCGCAGCCGGGCCAGCTCGACGAGTACCAGCAGCTCACCGGCGGGCGCCTCGCGAAGCAGGTAGCGCGCAGCCTCGGCGGTTCGGTCGGGTTCGGTGGCCGCGAGGATCGCCGGCAGGGCGGTGGTGCTGAAGCGGGCCATCTGCACCTCGCTGAGCTCGAGCAGCAGGTCGGCCTTGGTCGCGAAGTTGGAGTAGAACGCGCCCCGGCTGTACCCGGCCCGGGCGGTGATCGCGTCGATGGATGCGCCGGCGAACCCGTGCGCGGCGAACTCCTCGGCGGCGGCTTCGAGCAGGCGGGTACGGGTCTCGGCCTGGGTCTGGGCCCGGGTCTGCCGGCGTCGCTCGGGGTTCATCGCCCCGCCTCGACGCTGCTCCGCAGGTCAGTCGTTCCCCGTGCGTGGGCCGCCCCACGGCCGCTGCGCCGCCACACGGCCAGGCCTGCCACCGCGGCCAGCGCGAGCAGCCCCCCGATCAGCGCGAGCGGCTGCCAGGCCACCGGGTCCTGGCCGGGGGAGCGCAGCACGGTGGTCAGCGAGCCGTCGGGACCGGTGGCTGCGGTCGCCAGGCGTGCACCTTCATCGAGCACCGCCGCAGTCACCGCCTCGCGCTGTCCGGAACGGTCCGCGGTGTCCACGACCTCGTCGAGTGCGTCGGGCAGCTCGGCGGCGCCCTGGGCCAGCTCCTCGGTCCCGTCGGCGAGTTCACGGGTGCCCTCGGCCAGGTCCTCGGTGCCCTCGGCCAGCTCGCGGGTGCCGCCGGCCAGCTCGTCGGTGCCGTCGGCGAGTTCGCGGCTTCCCCCGGCCAGCTCGCGGGTGCCCCCGGCCAGCTCCCGGGTACCGCCGGCGACCTGCCCGGCCCCGTCGGCCAACGCCCCGGCACCCCCGGCGAGCTCGCGGGTGCCCCCG
>SKJO01000354.1 GCA_007121975.1 Nitriliruptoraceae bacterium
CGACACCGCCGACGTGACCGACGACGCGCGCGAACCACTGGTCACCGAGCCCCACCTGCAGTTGACCTGGGACGAAGGTCGCGTGCTCGCCTGGGCCGCCAGCTCCGGTGCTGACCCGGAACCCACCGAGGCGGTCATCGAGCGGCTCCGGGCCGGGGGTGCGGCGATCGGCGGGTGGGAGTCCGACGAGCCGGTCGTGCTGCCCGGCGGTACCGCCGCACCCGCCGTGGCGGCACCGATCCAGGCCAGCCTGGGATGGCTGGTCTCGCTGGCCACCTCCGAGCACGAGCAGCACGGGGTCAGCGTGCGGTGGATGGGGCTGGCTGCGGCGCTGGCCGTCCGGCTGGTCGGGCAGGGCCGCATGGTGCCCCAGCTGACCAAGACGGGTGACGCGCCGGGCAACCGCTCCTACTTCGCCGTGCGCTGGGAGCCCACCCTCATCGACCACGACGAGTTGGCGGGCCTGGCCCGTTCGATGCCCGGAACGGTGGCGGCCCGCAACCCGCGCCGAGACGCGCACGCCATCACCCGCTCGGTGGTCGCCGGCTTCGTCGATGCGATCTGCCGCGACGCCGCCGGCCGCATCGAGGTGCCAGCACCGCCACCGCACCCCCACCGCGTCGCCGAGGTGGCCGAGACCGTCCTCGCGCGGCTCGACGGCTCGAGCTTCGAAGCACCCCACCAGCAGGGCAGTGAGATCCGCCGTGGCCTCAAGAGCTGGGCCGAGGGCGTGACCGGCGCCTCCAAGCTCGCGCTGATCGTCAAGCTCGACCCGCCCGACGAGGGGGACGCCTGGCTGCTGCGCACGCTGGCCTCGGACGGTCGACGCAAGGACGAGCCGGTCGAGGCGGCGATGTCCCGGGCCAACCACGAACGCAAGGAGGCGATCAAGCGTGAGCTCGAACGCCTCGAGGGGCTCTACCCGCCGCTGCGTCGGGGCAAGGACACCCGGCGCGGCCAGGTGATCCTGAGCCAGGACGAGGCGTGGGAGCTGATGAGCAGCACCGGATCGGTGCTCGTCGCCGCCGGCTTCGAGGTCCGCGTGCCGCCGATGTCGCCCCGCAAGGCGACCGCGAGCCTGAAGCTCACCTCCACCGGCGTCGAGGGCGAGCCGGTCGTGGGAGCCCGGCAGCTGACCAGCGTGCGCTGGTCGGCGGTGTTCGACGGCGTGGAGCTCACCGCGCAGGACATCGCCCGGCTGTCGGAGGAGTCCCGACCGCTGGTGCGCTCCGAGGGCCGCTGGGTCGAGGTCGACCACGCCGACCTCGCCGCGGCCGCCGCTGCCCTCGAGGAGCGCGCGTCGCGCAACCGGCTCAGCGGTGCCGAGATGCTGCGCCATGCCCTGGGGCTCGACGGGATGGCGCTTGGCAGCCCGGTGGCGGTGGCCGGCGAAGGGTGGGCGGCCGAACTGCTGGCCAGCGCCCAGGCGATCCCCGAGCACCCACCCACGCGCCCCGAGGGGTTCGAGGGGGAGCTGCGCAGCTACCAGGCCGACGCGCTGGCCTGGCTGGAGTTCCTGGACGCGGCCGCGCTCGGCGGCTGCCTGGCGCTGGACATGGGGCTGGGAAAGACCCCGACCGTGCTCGCACACCTGCAGCGCAGCACCAGCCGCGGACCGGCGCTGGTCATCGCCCCGCCCGCGGTGGTCGGGAACTGGGCCGCGGAGGCCGCCCGCTTCGTGCCGGGGCTGCGCGTGATGATCCACCACGGCGCGCGGCGGACCGACACGGCCGACATCGCCGACGAGGTCGCCCAGTGCGACGTGCTGGTGACCACCTTCGGCACCGCGGTGCGCGACATCGGTGCGCTCGAGGACGTCGCATGGGGCACGGTCGTGCTCGACGAGGCTCAGGTGATCAAGAACCCGACCAGCGACACCGCCCAGCAGCTGCGCCGGCTCGACGCCCATCTGCGCCTCGTGCTCACCGGCACGCCGATCGAGAACGGCCTGGGTGACCTGTGGGCCCTGATGGACTTCGTCAACCCGGGCCTGGTCGGGGACCGGGCCACCTTCATCGCCCAGATGCAGCAGGCCAGCGAGCGTGGCCGGACCGCCGAGTCGGCGCTGCGCATGCTCAACGGCGTGCTGGTCTTCCGTCGTACCAAGGCCGAGCCGGTGATCGCCGCCGAGCTCCCCGACCGCATCGACGCGCTCGACCACTGCCCGATGACTCCCGAGCAGATCGGGCTGTACCAGGCGGTGCTCGACGAGTTGGTCGCCGCGTCGTCGGCCGACCGCAACGGGCAGTCCAACGGTGAGCCCCGCAAGGCGCAGGTGCTCGCGGCCATCACCGCGCTCAAGCAGATCTGCAACCACCCGTCGGCCTACACCCGTGACGACGGGGCGCTCGAGGGCCGGTCGGGCAAGCTCGCACGGCTCGAGGAGATCGTCGACAACGTCTTCGAGGCCGGCGAGCGGATGCTCATCTTCACCCACTTCGCCACCTGGGGCGAGCGGCTGGCCACCCACCTCACGGCGCGGACCGGGCAGCCCATCGCCTGCTACCACGGCGGTCTGAGCCGCGGCGCCCGGGACCGCATGGTCGAGGAGTTCCAGAGCCAGGAGGGACCGGGGGCGCTGGTGCTCTCGCTCAAGGCCGGCGGCACCGGCCTGAACCTCACCGCGGCCAGCCATGTCGTGCTCTACGACCGGTGGTGGAACCCGGCCGTCGAGGACCAGGCCCGCGACCGGGCCTGGCGCATCGGGCAGACCCGCACGGTGGTCGCCCACCGACTGGTCTGCCCGGGCACGGTCGACGAGCGGGTCGAGGAGGTCGTTGCCGGCAAACGTCGGATCGCGGACCTCGCCCTGCCGAGCTCGAGCTCCGTGGGCGACCTCGACGCCGAGCAGCTGCGCAAGGCCCTCGGGCTGGATCCAGGCGTGCTGCTGGCCGACGACAGCCCCGTGTCCAGCACTCCGGGAGGTGACCGATGAGCGCCAAGCAGCAGGGCCGCGGGCAGTCGTCGAAGGGTCGACGTCCGCAGGCCGGCCGCAAGCGCAGCGGCAAGTCGACGGCGTCGCGGAGCCCGAACCGCGCGGCGGCCAAGGGTCGCAACCGCAAGCGGACCCGGCCCGAGGGACCTGAGGGGCCCAGCTTCTGGGGCCGACCGGGGGACCTGCCGCCGGTCGAGACCGACGTTCGGATCACCGACGATCCGGCCGCGGTGCCGCGCTCACTGGGCCCCACGCCGCTGCCTGGGCACGAAGCCATCGCCGAGCACTACTTCACGGCCGTGTACAACCGCGCGGTCGCCACCGCCGGTGCCCTGGCGGCAGCCGGTGGCCTGATCGATCCGGGTGCCCTGCACGGCGCTGGTGAGCACTGAGGCCATCGCAGGATCGGCGTGCTCCTGAAGGGAGTCCGATGCTCGGCCGCGTGGCCCGACTGCACTATCAGCACGGCTTCACCCATCAGCAGATCGCCGACACCCTCGGGCTGTCGCGGGTCAAGGTGACGCGCCTGCTGGCCGCGGCCCGCCGCACGGGCATCGTCGAGATCCGGATCCACAGCGACGAGAGCATCTTCACCGAACTCGAACTCGCGCTCGTCGAGCGTTTCGGACTCACCCAGGCCTGGGTCGCCCCGAGCTTCGAGGACCGCGACCGCCACCTCGCAGCGATCGGCACCGCCGGCGCGCTCGCCTTGCGGGCCGCGCTGCACCCGGGCATGACCGTGGCAGTCGGCCTGTCCGAGACGGTCGCGGCGCTCGCCCCGCACGTCGTGGTCGACGAGCCCTCCGGCGCGCTGTTCGTGCCGGCGACCGGAAGCCGGCTCGGCGCGGCCGACTGCGCCCATCCCCACGAGGTCGCCCAGGCACTCGCCCACGCCTTCCGTGGCCAGAGCCGGCATCTGCCCGCCCCGGTGCTCGCCAGCAGTCCCGAGGCGGCCCGGCTGCTGGGCCGAGAACCCGACGTTCAGGCAGCCCTGATGCTGGCCCGGCGGGCAGACGTCACCATCTTCGGTGTCGGCGGCACGAGCCCGGGTGCGGGCATGCTGATGGACGGCGTCGTCCAGCCCGACCTCGTCCACGAGCTCATCTCCGCCGGTGCGGTCGGAGGCATCTCGGCGGGCTTCTACGACGCCGCGGGCACCCCGGTCGACACCTCGCTCGCCCACCGGCTGATCGGCCTGAGCCTCACCGAGATCCTCGCCGCGCCGGTGCGCATCGCCCTGGCCGGCGGCCCCGGCAAGCACGCGGCCCTGCTCGGTGCCCTGGCCGGGGGCTACCTCACGGTCCTGGTCACCGATGAACGCACCGCGCGGGCGTTGTGCAACGCACCCTCGCCGTGAGCACCCGCAGGCGCCGCAGCGACCGAGTCACGAGCTCCCGGCGAGCTCGACGAGGCGCTGCCGGCGTTCCTGCACGCGGTCGCGTTGCTCTCCGAGGCGGGCCGCGAGGTTCGCATCCGGCGACGGCGATCCGCCGAACCGCTCAACGGTCAACTCGGTGAGCGTGACCGTGGCGTCGCGCAACGACAGCGCCGCGCGTGACGCGTCACCCGACAGCGCCAGTGCCAGCTGCGAGCAGGTGTCGTGGAGCCGATCGGACCGCAACCGGACCTCCCGCACCCGCGACTCGTCGGTCCGCGGGTCGGGAGTCTCGCGGCCGACATCGAGCAGCCAGTCCACCGCCACGAGCGTGTCTCGAAGCAGCAGGTCGTGCTGCGCGCGGGCATCCGAGCGCCGGGACCTCGCCCTGACCACGGCGGCGATTCCGGCCGCACCCGCGAGCGCGACGAGCACCCACCCCCACGCTGCCCCACCTGCCGCGGCGTCGCCGGCGTCGGCGTCGGGTTCGGGCTCCGGTTCGGGCTCGGGTTCGGGCTCGGGTTCGGGCTGGGGCTCCGGTTCGGGCTCCGGCTCCGGCTCCGGCTCCGGCTCGGGCTCGGGCTCCGGCTCGGGGGCCGCCTCGCCGTTCGAGCCGGTGACGAGATCCTGCAGTTGATCCCGCTGGTCCGAACTGCACCCGGCAAGACCGAGGAGCAGCACGACCACGAGTGTGGCGGTCCATCGATGTCCATGACGCACGTTGGCACCTCGCTGACGACGTGAGCCCCATCTCCGGGCGGGGGGCGGCCGGAGAGGATGGACGCCACCCACGGCCTGCGCCTCACCCCAAACGGGGGAGCGGGCCACGTCGCCACCGCTACGGTGCCGGTCACGACCGTCCCCTGCCGCCACGATCGGCACGAGCACCGAGCAGCCCATGGCGACACGCACGTCCGCGCCCCGACCCCGGTTCCGCCGCTGGGTTCCCGATCAGCACGGCGCGTGGGCGATGCTGGTGCTGCCGTTCGTGGCCGGGGCCACCCTCGGGGGGTGGCGCGGCGCCCACGTCTGGCTCGGACTGCTGTGGCTGGTGGGCTACCTCGCCTTCCATGCCGCCGGGCGCTGGCTGCGCTCGCGACGCCGTGCCCGCGAGCGTGCCCCCCTGCTGGCGTACGGGACCGCTTGTGTGCCGCTGGCCGCGGCCACGCTCGCGACGAGCCCGCAGCTGCTGCGCTGGCTGCCGGTCTACCTCCCGCTGCTGCTCGTCAGCCTGTGGCTCACCGCCCGGGGCGCCGAGCGTTCGCTGGCCAACGACGCCGTGACGGTGCTCGCCGCCGTGCTCATGGCCCCCGTGGCGGCCGGGGTGGGCGGCACGGCGGAGCCGACCGCGGTGCTGGTGGCCACCGCGGTGCTGCTCGCCTACTTCCTCGGCACCGTGCTCTACGTCAAGACGATGATCCGCGAGCGCGGTCGGGCCGGGTACGTGGCCGCATCGGTCGGCTACCACCTGCTGGCCACGGCCGGAGCCGGCTGGCTGGCGGTCACCGGACGCCAGGGCTGGCCGCTGGTGGTGGTCTGGATCCTGCTCAGCGCGCGGGCGGCGGCCGGTCCGGCGCTCAACGCGCGGCGGGCCCGAGCGCTACGGCCGGCGATCGTCGGGGTCGGGGAGATCCTCGCGTCGCTGGCGGTGACCGGGCTGGCCGTGGCGGGATCAGCCGGCGCGGCCGATGCGCAGCAGGGCCGAGAGATCAGCGGGGCGGGCGAGCCCGAAACCCTGGCCGTAGGGCACCCCGAGCCCGAGCAGCGCGGTGTGCTCCTCGATGGTCTCGACGCGCTTGGCCACCAACGCGATCCCCATCCGCTCGGCATAGGTGCCCATCGCGGCGACCATGGCCTGCTTGTCGCGGCGTCGGTCGATGCCGGCGACCAGCCGTCCGTCGAGCTTGAGGAACTCGGGACGCAGCTGAAGGATGGTGTCCAGCCCGGCCAACCCGGCGCCGACGTCGTCGATCGCCAGCCGCGCGCCCGCGTCCCGGAACCGGTCCATCGCACGGTTGACCGCCGCGGCATCAGCCAGCGCCGCGTGCTCGCTGACCTCGAGCACCACGCGGCGGGCGTCGACCTCGGCGAGCACCTCGGCGAACCGGGGGTCGATGAGCGTCCCGGGTGACAGGTTCAGGCTCAGCGCTGCGCAGGTGGGAAGCTCGCCGAGACCGGCGAGCGCCGCCCGCGCCGCACGCACCTCGAGGCTGGCCCCCACTCCGACCGACCAGGCCTCGGCGAAGACCTCGGCCGGACCCTGCCGCAGGCCCGGGAACCGCGCGAGGGCTTCGACGCCCACGAGCTGTTCGCCGACGAGCTCGACGATCGGCTGGAACACGATCAGCAGGTCGTGCCCGACCTTGAGCGCCGCGAGCGCCTGCGCCCGGTCCTCACGTTCGACCCGGACGGTCTCCACGTGCTCGAGTTGGCTGGCGATGATGCCGGCCAGGGTGTGCATCATGCCGAGGTCGCGTTCGTCGAGGTGGCTGTGCACCCGGTGCGCGAAGGCGCACAGCGTGCCGTAGACCCGACCATCGCCGAGCACGATCGGCACGCTCAGGTGGGTGCCGTCGCCCAGTCGGTCGGGCCGGCCCATGGCGGCGCTGACCGGGTGCTCGGCCGGGTCGTGCAGCAGCCCGGGCAGCCGACCGGCGACCACCGACCGGCAGTAGCTCCCGGCCGCGGGATCTGAGCGCCCGACGGCGAGCACCTCGTCGTCGCCCGCAGCGTCGAGGAAGCGCACCACGCGCAGCTCATCGGTCAGGTGGGAGATCAACGCGACATCGAGCCCGAGGTGGCGCCGCATCAGATGCAGCATCGCCTGGATCGAGCCTTCGACATCCGGACAGGACAGATGGGTGATCGACATGCGGCGTCCTCAAACTCAACGTGACTG
This sequence comes from Nitriliruptoraceae bacterium, assembly GCA_007121975.1. Lineage (GTDB taxonomy): Bacteria > Actinomycetota > Nitriliruptoria > Nitriliruptorales > Nitriliruptoraceae > SKJO01. The sequence continues at coordinate 7,210 of SKJO01000354.1, forward strand.
ACTATACACGCAGAGTGATGTCCAGGCGAGCGGCCCGGGGTCCGACGAGTACCGTTCGGGCCTGCCCACCCAAAGGCCCGGCATGACCTCAGCCGCGACCGGACGACGCATCGAGGACCGGCTGGGCGACCTGCATGCCCGCATCGCCGGGGAGCCGCTCCCGGGCGACGAGCGCTACTACGTCTCGGGCCGCGGCTACCTCGACGCCACGCAGGTCGGTGCCGAGAGCGACCGGTTCGCGATCTCGGTCGCGACCATCGACGGCGAGCACTTCGACGTCGGCGACCACACCGCGGCCTTCCCCCTGCACTCGGTGTCCAAGGTCTTCACCTACGCGCTCGCGCTCGCCGACCATGGCCCCGACCGGGTGCTCGAGCGGGTCGGTGTCGAACCCAGTGGCGACCCGTTCAACGCCCTGCGCGTCGACGAGCGGACCATGCGTCCCTACAACCCCATGGTCAATGCCGGTGCCCTGGTCACCAACGACCTGCTCCTGGGGGCCGATCCCGACCAGCGGCTGGCCCGCGCGCTGCAACTGCTGCGTGACGGCGCCGGCGACCAGCAGCTCGCGGTCGACCAGGTCACCCTCGACGCCGAGGTGGCAAGTGCGGACCGCAACCGCGGAGCCGCCTACCTCATGCGCGGGGCCGGCATGCTGCACGGCCGCGTCGACGACATCCTGCGCCTGTACCTCGCGCAGTGCTCGGTGCACGTGACCTCGGCGGCCCTGGCCACGATGGGGGCGACGCTGGCTAACGGTGGGCGCAACCCGGTCACCGGCTCCCGGGTGCTCCCGCGGCGGCTCGTGCGCGACGTGCTCAGCGTGATGCACACCTGCGGGATGTACGACTACGCCGGCACCTGGGCCTTCGAGATCGGGATCCCCGCCAAGAGCGGGGTCGGTGGGGCGATCCTCGCGGTCATCCCCGGCAAGCTCGGCATCGGGGTCTACGCGCCCGGACTCGACGGCCAGGGAAACAGCGTGCGCGGCATCCGTGTGTGCCGGGAGCTGTCCGAGCGGCTCGGACTGCACGTGTTCGCCACGCCCGACGAGGATGCGCTGCTCACCCCGGCCACCCCGGCGGACCGGACCATTCCTCCCAGCGTCGAACCGGACCTCCCGCCCGCCACCGACCTCACGATGGAGACCGATGCGGTGGTTCGTCACTGACCCGCACCGGCTCCTGCTCGTGCAGCACCCACAGCTCGTCGGGCTCGCCCTCGCTCGACGTGCGGCAGCGCACCTGCTCATCGGCCCCGGCCACGGTGAGCACCACGGTGGATCGTCCGGCGACCTGCTCGACCTCCACGCTCAGCTGCGGCTCCTGCGACAACTGCCGCGCGAGCAGGCCGAGCAGCCAGGCCTCGTAGCCGGCCGGACCCGGCGGGTCGACCGAAGCGAACTCGGCGTCGATCCCGACGGGCGCACCGCCGGCGTCGACCCCGAGGCGCAGCTGCCCACCGCCGGTGTTGAGCAGGGCACACACCGTGCGCACCAGCGCCTGCTCGCCCGTCGCGCTGGGCTGACCCGTGACGGGATCGAGCCGGGCCGAGACCAGCGCGAGCTCGTGCGCGCTCGCGGCCGGCCCGACCGGTAGGCGGGCGGATTCACCCGTGCTGCCCGGCGGCACCCCGGCGCCAGCAGCAGCGGCCGCGGC
>SKJO01000168.1 GCA_007121975.1 Nitriliruptoraceae bacterium
GCGCCGAGGTGCAGGGGGTGCGGACCTCCGGACTCGAGGTCGCGTCCACCGACCTCGGCGACATCCTCGCCATCCCCGACGCCCGTAGCGTCTACCTGTTCACGTCCGATGAGCCCGGGCAGAGCACCTGCTTCGACGCCTGTGCGGCGAGCTGGCCGCCGGTGCTGCTCGACGCGGATGCGCCGGCTGCCGGTGACGGGGTCGACGCCGACCTGATCGGCACCACCGAGCGTCCCGACGGTGGCGTGCAGCTGACCTACGACGGCTGGCCGCTGTACCTGTGGGCCGGCGACCAGGCGGCCGGGGACGTCGCGGGGCAGGGCGTCAACGACGTCTGGTGGGTGATCGCTCCCGACGGCTCCCCGATCCAGCAGGCCGGGGACGGTACCGACGACGGGGACGGCGCCGCCGACGAGGACGGCGCCGCCGAGGATGGCGCCGACGACGAGGACGACGAGGGCGGCAGCTACGGCTACTGAGGTCTCTCAGACCAGCCCGAGCGCGACCATCGCGTTCGCGACCCGCAGGAAGCCGGCGACGTTGGCGCCCACGACGTAGTTGCCGGGTGAGCCGTACTCGTCGGCGGCGGTCTCGCAGCGGGCGTGGATGTCGCGCATGATGCCGCGCAACCGCTCCTCGGTGTAGGCGAAGGTCCACCGGTCACGGCTGGCGTTCTGCTGCATCTCGAGCGCCGAGGTGGCGACCCCTCCGGCGTTGGCGGCCTTGCCCGGCCCGAACGCGATGCCGGCGTCGAGGAACGCCCGGATGCCCTCGGGCGTGGTGGGCATGTTGGCGCCCTCGGCGACCACCTGGCAACCGCCGTGGATCAGCGACTTGGCGTCGCGGCCGGTGACCTCGTTCTGGGTCGCGCAGGGCAGCGCCACGTCGCAGGGCAGCTCCCAGATCGAGTTGGGGTCGACCGTGCGCTCCCGGAAGCGGGCGCCGGCCCGACGCTGTGCGTAGTCGCTGACCCGGCCGCGCTCGATCTCCTTGATCTCACGCAGCAGCTCGATGTCGATGCCCTGCGGGTCGTGGATGGCCCCGTTGGAGTCCGAGCAGGCGATCACCCGGCCGCCGAGCTGGTGGACCTGCTCGATGGCGTACAGCGCCACGTTGCCCGATCCCGACACCACCACGGACTTGCCGTCCATCGAGTCGCCGCGGGCGCGCAGCATCTCCTCGGCGAAGAACACGGTGCCGTAGCCGGTGGCCTCGGTGCGCACCAGCGCGCCGCCCCAGTCCACGCCCTTGCCGGTCAGCACGCCCGACTCGTAGCGGTTGGTGATGCGCTTGTACTGCCCGAACAGGTAGCCGATCTCCCGGGCTCCGACCCCGGTGTCGCCGGCGGGCACGTCGGTGTACTCGCCGAGGTGGCGGTACAGCTCGGTCATGAAGCTCTGGCAGAAGCGCATGACCTCGTTGGTGGACCGGCCCTTGGGGTCGAAGTCGGCCCCGCCCTTGCCGCCGCCGATGGGCATGCCGGTCAGGCCGTTCTTGAACACCTGCTCGAAGCCGAGGAACTTCACGGTGCCGAGGTAGACCGACGGGTGGAAGCGCAGGCCGCCCTTGTAGGGGCCGAGCGCGCTGTTGAACTCGACCCGGAAGCCGCGGTTGATCTGCACCTCGCCGCGGTCGTCGTGCCAGGGCACGCGGAAGATGATCTGGCGCTCGGGCTCGCAGATGCGCTCGATGATCTTGCGCTCGGCGAACTCGGGGTGCTTGCTGAGCACCGGGCCGAGCGACTCGAGCACCTCACGCACGGCCTGGTGGAACTCCACCTCGCCGGGGTTGTGGCGCACCACCTCGTCGTAGATGGGCTCGATCTTCTCGTCCATCGCCATCGTCGTCTCCCGGATCGGACCTCGGCACCGGGCCTTGAGCGCGCTTCACTTTATGGAAGCCTCGCTTCAGGCGGGCATTGATACCCCGCCGCTGTGTGCGCCGAGCGCCCGATCTGGGGAACGTTGGGTCAGACGGCCCTACCCAGGTGGACCACCAACCCGAGGGCGAGGTCAGGCACCGCGTTCGATCGGGGCGCGCACCAGGTTGCCCCACTCGGTCCAGGACCCGTCGTAGTTGCGCACGTTGGGGAACCCGAGCAGATGCTGCAGCACGAACCAGGTGTGGCTCGAGCGCTCCCCGATCCGGCAGTAGGCGACCACCTCGTCGTCGGGTGACAGGCCCTGCTCCTGCTCGTAGATCGCACGCAGCTGCTCGACCGGCAGGAAGCTGGCGTCCTCGTCGGCGGCCCGTGCCCACGGGACGTTGGCCGCGCCGGGGATGTGCCCGCCGCGCAGCGCGCCCTCCTGGGGGTAGGAGGGCATGTGGGTCAGCTCGCCGGAGTACTCCTGGGGACTGCGCACGTCCACCAGCCGGCCGCCCTGCGCGACGTGGGCTTCGACGTGCTCGCGGTAGGCGCGGATCGGGGCATCGTCGCGGGCCACCTCGGGGTAGTCACTGGCCGCACGCTGCGGGCGCTCGCGGGTCATCTCGCGGCCCTCCGCCTCCCACTTGCTGCGCCCACCGTCCATCAGGCGCACGTCCGGGTGGCCGAACAACGAGAACACCCACAGGGCGTAGGCCGCCCACCAGTTGTTGGCGTCGCCGTAGAACACCACGGTGTCGTCGCGGCCGATGCCCTTGGCGCGCATCAGCTCGGCGAAGCGGGCGCCGTCGAGGTAGTCGCGGGTGACCGGATCCTGCAGTTCGGTGTGCCAGTCGACCTTGACCGCGCCGGGCAGGTGACCGGTCTCGTACAGCAGCACGTCCTCGTTGGACTCCACGAGCACGAGGCCGGGAGCCCCGAGGCGATCAGCCACCCACGCGGTGCTGACCAGCATCCGCGGGTTGGCGTAGGCGGAGATCTTGGGGTCGGGGTCGAACTCGGCGATGGCCATGGGTCGAACTCCTGGTCGTCAGCGGCGGATCGGTGGTTGTGGAGGTGGTGCGGCGGCTGCTGCGCCTTGGGGTTCGGAGCGAGACGTGGGGTCCGCTCGGCGCGTCGGCGACATCCGGCGACATCCGGCGACATCCGGCGGCGGTAGGTTGCCGAACCCCGGCCAGCGCATACGCCCGTCGGACGGCGGAAGCCTAGGAGCGGAGGACCGATGGACCTGCCCGAAGCCCTTGCAAACGTGGTGAACGACTTCGCCTCCGCCCCACCCGAACTTCGCATCGAGCTGCTCGTGGAGCACGCCGAGGGGTTGCCGCCGCTGCCCGACCATCTCGCCCAGGCACCGGATCAACTCGAGCAGGTCGTGGAGTGCCAGACGCCGTTCTTCCTGACCACCGAGGTCGATGACCACGACCGCGTGACGCTGTGGTTCGACTGCCCCCCGCAGGCACCCACGATGCGCGGATTCGCCGGCATCCTGTCGACCGGACTCAACGGCGCCAGCGTCGACGAGGTACTCGCGGTGCCGGGCGACTTCCACCTCACGATGGGACTCGGCGAGGCCATCAGCCCCCTGCGCCTGCGGGGCATGGACGCGATCCTGGTCCGGCTCAAGCGCCAGCTGGTCGAGCACCGCGCGGGCTGAGCGCCGCGCGGGCTGAGCACCGCAGGCGCTCAGTCCCACACCCGGTCCAGACGCCACTGCTGTCCGCGGTGGACCAGCTCGTACACCCCGCGCCCCGGCGTGCCGTTGCGTGCCTCGACCCGCCACAGGTCCGTGCGCTCGAGCCGCTGCGGGACGCCATCGGCGCGCTGCCACCAGCCTTCGTCCTCGTGCCAGTGGCCGAGCACCGACTCGACCCGGTAGCGCTGCCCGCGCCACTCGAAGGCGACGGGGCAGACCCGACCACGACGGTCGACGACCTCGACGGCGTCGAGGGTCTCGCGGTAACGCTTGGTCATGGGCTTCCACCTCGACGTCCGGGGTGCCACCGGAGGCGAACACCCGTTCTGCCTCCGAAGGTACGCCGGGGGTGTGACCGCAGCCAGTGCGGCCACCCGGATCGGCCGCCCAGCGCTCGCGGCGCGCAGGGAACGAACGCCTGTTCGTCGCAGCTACTCGTCCTCGGGCGGGCCCACCCTGCGCCCCGCGAGTTCGTAGAGCTCGGTGGCCGCCTCCCGGGCGACCTTGGGCATCGGCTCGCCGGCCGCGACCTGCGCGTTCCAGCTCCCGAGCAGCGCGGTGGTCAGCTGGGTCGCCAGCGGGATCAGAGCGCGCCGGACACCCGGATCGCCATCGAGCACCTCCTCGCGCACCTGGGGCAGGGGCACGAACGCGGGGAACACCCGCAGGTCGTCGGCCAGCGGACGCAGCCCGGACCGCCACGCCGCCCCGTCCGTCGCCGTGGTCAGCCCCGCGATGCAGTCCCCGGCCGCCACCGCGACCACCGCCTCGGCCGGATCGGCGGCGAGGAACGGTCGGTCACTGCGCACGCTGTAGGCCTCGAGCACGGCGCGCAGCCCATCGGGCCGTTCGGCGAACTCGCGGTCGACGCACACGGCCGCCTCGGGACGCTCCGAGAGCCGCGTGGCCAGCTGCGACACGGTGCGCAGATCCGCGTGCGCCCCGGGCGGACCGAGCACCATGAACGCGAAGGTGGCGTTGGCCGGCGGCTCTTCGATGCCGGTCCCGAACCGCGGCTGCAGCCAGACCAGGCCGAGCTCGGCGTCATGCTCCCGGACCCCGGCGATGCTGGCACGCGGATCGGGCGGCGGTGCGGCGTGCTCCAGCGACTCGAGCCAGACCTCGCCCGTGTAGGCGGGGCGCAGATCGATCCGGCCGACCTCCAGCGCCTGGCGCACGTCCCGGGTGTCGGCGAACGCCACCACCTCGGCCGGCACCTGCTCGAAGTCGAGCATCGCCACCAGCACGTGGGCGAGCAGCTGGGTCTCGGCATCCGGACCGGCCCCGACCCGCAGGACCACCGCGGCATCGTCGGAGTCGGCCGCGTCCGGGCCCTCGACCAGCGCGCAGGCGGAGACCACGGCCGCCAGGGCGGCCGCGAGGGTGGCGGCGAGGAGCCGGGGAGCGCGCAGCATCGTCACCAGGCTGCCACAGCACCGACCCGGGCGCTGCGGGGCCGTACCCTGGCGGTCGCATCCCTCAGGAGATCGAACGTGCCCAGAGTCCGCTCCATGCTGCGGATCCTCCTGCTGCCGGCCGCGGTCCTGCTGCTCACCGCCGCCTGCAGCGAGGAGTCCGAGCCGACCTCGACCGGCACCGAGCTGGCGATCGCGGTCGCCAGCTTCGACCTGGCCGTGGGCGAGGACCAGCGGCTGATGACCGGCGTGTTCACTCCGGCGCGCGAGCTGGTGCTGTTCGGCGAGCTGAGCTTCGAGCTGGGCTACCTCGGCGAGGAACCGACCGGCGCCGCGGAGCTCGAGCAGCAGGTCACCGCGAGCTTCCTGCCGATCCCCGGCATGGAGCCCGACGGCGACCCGGGCACCGCCACGCTGGTGCCCACCGAGGACGGCACCGGGGTGTACGAGGCGCGCGTCGACCTCGACCGCGCCGGGTTCTGGGGCCTGCGGGTCACCGCGGAGCTCGACGACGGGTCGGTGCGCTCGGGCACGATCACCTTCCCGGTGCTCGAGGAGCACGAGGTGCCCGCGGTCGGCGACCAGGCCCCCCGGACCGTCAACCCGACGCTGGCCGACGTCGAGGAGGGACGCATCGAACCGGTCGCGCTCGACTCGCGCGCGCAGGGCGCCGACCCACGGGTCCCCGACCAGCACCTGCATGCGGGAACGGTGGCCGCGTCGATCGAGGCGGGCCGGCCGGTGGTGGTGATGGTGTCCACGCCCGTGTACTGCGTCAGCCGCTTCTGCGGCCCGCTCACCGAGGTGGTGTCGTCGCTGGCGCTGGACTACGAGGACCGTGCCGACTTCGTGATGATCGAGGTCTGGGAGGACTTCGACGAGCAGCGCCTGGTGCCGGCGGCCGCCGAGTGGATCCAGACCGAGACCGGCGGCAACGAACCGTGGGTGTTCCTCGTCGGTGCCGACGGACGGGTCACGGCGCGGTGGGACAACGTGCTCGACGTGGCCGAGCTGATCGCCGAGCTCGAGGCGCTGCCGGCACTCGAACGCTGAGCCGCAGGGGCGGTGCCGCGACCTCGCCGCCGCCTCAGCCCTTGTTGCGTCGCATCCGGCAGGTCACCTGCGGGGGCAGCAGCGACACGTCCGCTCCCGCCAGCCGCTCGCCACGCTCGCCGGCGCGCAGCATGCCGCGCAACGCGGCCCCGCCGACGATGAAGATCTCGAGCGCGACCGCGACCAGCACCCCGAAGCCGGCGACCTCCCCGAGCAGGCCGAGGGTCAACGACCCGCGGGCGATCCCGAGCACCAGCCAGACGACCACGATGCCGACCGCGACGATCACCAGCTGTCGACGCAGGCGGCGGGCGGTACGGCCCCAGTCCACGATCGGCGGCAGCGCCTGATCGGAGCCCGCCGGGTCGGCTGCCGTTGCCGGGTCGGCCGCGGCTGCGGGGTCGGCTGCCGTTGCCGGGTCGGCCGCCGTTGCGGGGTCGGCTGCCGTTGCGGGGTCGGCCGCGGCTGCGGTCGTGGGCTCGTGGGGCGTCACCGGTGGCCTTCGCAGCGGGGGATCAGCGGGGCGCTCGTCGGCCCACCCGACGTCGGTGACCTCGTGGTGGCCGGGTCGGACCGAGCCGAAGGGTAGCGCCGGCGCGCCGCCCCTCCCCAGCCTCCGCGCCACCTGCGCCCGCCCGGTGCGCGTGGGATCACAGGGCGGGATCGCCGAGGTCGAGGTAGAGGGAGGCCAGCACCCGCGTCACCTCACCACGCACCGTGCCGGCATCGCGTGGCAGCCGGACATCATGTTCGGGGTACAACTCGGCGGTCGAGGTGTCGGTGACCCCGAAGCGCCAGCCACGCTCCTGGAGGTAGTCGCCGAGCGCGACCGACCAGGTGAGCACGGCCGCATCGCCGTAGTCGTGCAGGGTGAACAGCACGAAGCGGTTGAAGGCCAGCGTCCACATCGTCCCACCCCGGCGGCTCGCGCCCTGGAGGCGGAAACCGAGCTGCTCGAGCTCGTCGTTGAAGGTGGTCTCGGAGGGTTCGGGCATCGGTGGCTCCTGACGGCACGGCGGTGCACCGGTTGCACGCCCGGCGAACCCGCGGGCTCTACCCTACGCCGCATGTGCCGTTCTCACCGCCGCGCCCATGAGCGACCCCCGCCGGGTTCCCGGCGTGTCCGGCTGGTCGCCGCCGTGCTTGCCGCCACGCTCGGGCTGGCCGGCTGCGGTTCGGGCGGCTCCGAGGCCGCGGCGGCGATCGACGAGCTGCGCGCCGAGCTCGAGCTGCGCGATGCCCGCATCGCCGAGCTCGAGGAACAGGTCCTGAACCTCGACGACGAGGTGGCGCTGGTGCGCACCGAGCAACTGCGCGACCGCACCAGCACCCGGCTCGATTCCCTGGAGGGAGCACTCGGCGAACTCGAGGAGCAGTTGCAGGGGACCGCCGAGGAGCTGACCGCCGAGATCTCGGCCCGGGAGACGATGGCCGAGGAGCTCTCCGAGGAGCTCTCCGAGCAGCTGCGCGGGCAGCTCGATGCGGCCGCCACCGAGCTGCGCGGCGAGCTCGAACAGGTCGAGCAGGGGCTCGCCGCCGTGCAGGCCGGTCTCGAACAGGTCCGGGGCGGGCTTGGTGAGGTGCGTGGCCTGATCGAGGATCTCGAGGTGCGCTACGAGACGCTGCGCGACCGGCTCGACCGGATCTCGGCGCGCTGAGCACCCGCGAGGGGCGCGCAACTCGGTGCCCCCCGGACAACGCCTACCCCGCTCGCGGCTGAACAGGCCGTACCCTTGGGGCCGTGGCCACCCCTTCTGCCCGCGACACCGTCCCCGCCGAGGTCGGGGGGCGGTACCTGCTGCGCGGCGAGCTCGGACGCGGGGGGATGGCGACCGTGCACCGGGCCTGGGACCGGGTGCTCGAGCGCGAGGTCGCCGTCAAGCTGCTGCACGCCCACCTCGCACACGATCCGTCCTTCCTCGACCGTTTCCGCCGGGAGGCGCAGGCCGCCGCCGGACTGAGCCACCCGCACGTGGTGGCCGTGCACGACTGGGGCGAGACCGACGACGGTCCCTACCTGGTCATGCAGCTGGTCACCGGCGTGTCCCTGCGTGACGTGCTCGGCGCTCAGCGCCGGCTCAGCGCCGAGGAGGTACTCGGGGTACTCGGCCCGACCGCCGCCGGCCTCGGTGCCGCCCACCAGGCCGGACTCGTCCACCGGGACGTGAAGCCCGAGAACATCCTGCTCGGATCGGACGGTTCGGTGCGCCTCACCGACTTCGGTCTGGCCCGCGCCGCCGCGAGTGCCACGGTCACCTTCGGCGAGGAGGTGCTGGTCGGCTCGCCCCACTACCTCTCCCCCGAGGCGGTGCGCGGCGAGCGGCTCGACCCCCGTGCGGACGTCTACGCGCTCGGCGTGGTGCTGTTCGAGTGCCTGACCGGTCGCCCGCCCTTCGAGGGCGAGTCGCCGTTCGCCACCGCGGTGGCCCACACCTCCCGGTCGGTCCCGGCACCCTCGGCCGTGCGCACCGGCATCGCCCCGGAGCTCGACGGGCTCGTGCTCGCCGCGACCACCATCGACCGCGACCGACGGCCCGACGACGGCCATGCGTTCGCCCAGCTGCTGCACCGCGCAGTCGCCGACGGACCGCAGCTCCCCGACGCGGAAGAGGTGCCTGCCGAGCTGCCCTCGGAGGCCGACGACGACGACGAGATCAGCTTCAGCGACATCGCCCTGGGCGAGGAGGAAGCGTCCGAGGCGTCGGACACCGACGAGGAGGGGGTCGACGAGCCGGCGTTCGAGCCGCTTTCGACACTCGACGACGACGGGGAGACTCCGGAACTTTCCGC
>SKJO01000048.1 GCA_007121975.1 Nitriliruptoraceae bacterium
GCTGGCTGCCGAGGGCGCGCAGGTCTGGCTCATCGCCGAGCAGGCCGCCGACGACGGCAGCGGCGGGCTGGTCGTGTGCGGCTCGCCGGATGGGGGCCGCAGCTTCACGCCGGCAGGTCCGGTGGATCCCTCGTGTCCGGCCGGGGCCCGCCAGCGGGCCGCAGCCGTGGTCCTCGATCCGCCTGCAGCCGTGGCAGACCGGCCAGGGTCGGGGCCAGCCGTCACCGTCGTACTGGAGGATGATCGCACCGGCGGGACGCGTCTGCTGGCCGTGAGCGTGGACGCCTCCGGGCGGCCATCACGCCCCCAGCCGGTGGACGATGCCCCGCCGGGTGCCGAGGTGCGAGCGCCCGCCGCCGTGCGCACCTCCAGAGGCGACCTCGTGGTCGTCTGGCAGGACACCCGCGGCGGATCCGAGTGCCTGCGCAGCACGGTGCTCGCCCGCACCTGACCCCGAGGTTCCTCACCATGGTCCGCATGTCCGAACTCGGTGACGTCGTCGCCGCCACCGCGGCTGCGGCCCGGGGCGAGCCGGTCGAGCCGCTCGAGGTCGAGCTGCGCGACGGGACCCCGGCCCAGCTGCGTCCGATCCGCCCCGACGACAAGCAGCGCCTGCAGGAGGGTCTGCAGCTGCTCTCCCCGCGGTCGCGCATGCTGCGGTTCCACGCACGCATCGACCACCTCACCGAGGAGCAGCTTCGTCACGCCACCGAGATCGACCACGGCGACCATGTTGCCTGGCTTGCGCTCGACGCCCGCGAGCCCGAGGTGCCCGGGATGGCGATGGGTCAGTACGTGCGGCTGGCGCATGCGCCGCGGGTCGCTGAGGCGGCGATCACCGTGGTCGACCGCTACCAGGGGCTCGGGCTCGGAACGATCATGCTGGGGCTGCTCGCGGAGGTGGCACTGGCCAACGACGTGCGCGTGTTCCGCAACTACGTGCTCGCCGACAACGACGCGATGCTCGAGCTGTTCGATCAGCTCGGTGCCGAGCGGCAGTTGATCACCAGCAACGTGTTCGAGGTCGACCTGCCGCTGCCCGAGGAGCTCAGCGACCTGCCCGACACGCCGGCCGGTCGCGCCATCAGCGCCCTGGCCGGTGACCGCGGACCTGCCTCGCTGCTGGCGGCGATCTCGCCGCCGGTCTGGATCCAGCGTCTGCGCCACCGCCGTCCGGTGCCCGAACCAGCCACCCCGTTGATCCCCGAGTGGCCCGAGCGCGGACCGTTCGCCGACTGGCTCGACGCCGCGTTCGAGGACGCCGAGTCGGGCGATCCCGACGCCGATGAGGGTCCGCAGACCTCCTCGCCATGAGTGCCGACTTCGGTCCGCCGGGTGCGGGCGTGGCATCCTGTCGGCAGCCTGCCGCTGGTGCCGGCAGCGGCGACGAGGAGGTCGAAGGATGCGGGTAGCCGACGGGTCGTTCGGGCCGGTGCGGATCGAGGTACGCATCGGGGACATCGCGGCCCAGGGGGATGTGGATGCGGTGGTCAACGCCGCCAACGCCGACCTCGCGCCCGGCAGCGGGGTCGCGGGCGCCATCCACCGGGCGGCGGGCCCGGGCCTGCACGCCGAATGCCGGCCGCTGGCACCGATCGAGACCGGCCAGTGCGTGCTCACCGGCGGGCACGACCTGGCGGTCGCGCACGTGATCCACTGCCTGGGTCCGGTGTACGGGCGGGACGACCCGGCGGACGAGCTGCTGGCCGGCTGCTACCGCGGGGCGCTGCGGCTCGCCGACGAGCAGGGGCTGGCCTCGGTCGCGTTCCCGGCGATCTCCACCGGGGTGTTCGGCTACCCGCTGCGGGATGCGGCGATGGTCGCCCTCGAGGCGGTGCGCGGTGTCGCCGACGACCTCACGCACGTCCGGGTGGTGCGCTTCGTGCTGTTCGAGGAGATCGGGCTGTCGGTGTTCCGTGACGCGCTGCGCCGGCTCACGGCCGGCTAGCCGGCGCCGCCGAGCGCCTGCAGGGTCTGCTCGGCGATCTCGCGCTCCTCGTCGGTGGCCACCACCAGCACCGCCACGCGGGCGTCGGGGGCATGGATCGCGACCACGCCGCCGGGTGCGGCGCCGACGTCGGCGGCGGCGTTGGCCGCCGCGTCGAGCCGGATGCCCAGCACCTCGAGATCGTCGCACACCCGGGCGCGCACGCCCGGCTGGTTCTCGCCGACCCCGGCGGTGAAGACCACGGCGTCGAGTCCACCGAGCGCCGCGGTGTAGGCGCCGAGGTACTTGCGGATCCGGTAGGTGTAGACCTCGAGCGCGAGCTCGGCGTCGGCGTCGCCGTCCCGGGCGCGCCGGTCGATCGCGCGCAGGTCGTTCTCGCCGCAGAGTCCGAGCAGGCCACTCGACCGGTTGAGGATCGCGTCGATCTGGTCGAGGTCGTAGCCGGCCTGCCGGTGCAGGTGCAGCAGGACGGCAGGATCGAGGTCGCCGCAGCGGGTGCCCATCACCAGGCCCTCGAGCGGGGTGAGCCCCATCGAGGTGTCGATGCTGCGCCCGCCGCTGATGGCGGTGGCCGAGGCCCCGTTGCCCAGATGCAGGGTGATCAGGTCGAGCTCGTCGAGGGGTCGGTCGAGGTGCGCGGCGGTACGCCGGGCGACGAACGCGTGCGAGGTGCCGTGGAAGCCGTAGCGGCGCACCCCGTGCTCGCGGTACAGCTCGGTGGGCAGCGCGTAACGGTAGGCGCGGGGGGGCAGGGTGCCGTGGAAGGCGGTGTCGAACACCGCGACCTGCGGCAGCTCGGGGCGCAGTCCGGCCGCCACCTCGATGCCGGTGAGGTTGGCCGGGTTGTGCAGCGGGGCGAGGGGCACCTGCGCGCGGATGCGGGCGACGACCTCGTCGTCGATCAGGCTCGGCGCCACGAACTCCTCGCCGCCGTGCACGACGCGGTGGCCGATCGCGCCGAGGTCCTCGCCGAGTCCGCCCTGCTCGAGCGCGGCGATCAGCGAGTGGAAGCCGGCCGCGTGGTCGGCGAAGACCGCCTCCTCGATGGCCTCGGTCGTCTCGCCGTCGTGCCGGCGGTGCACGGCCCGGCCCGAGGGCTCGCCGATGCGTTCCACCAGCCCGGAGGCGAGCAGCGTGAGCGAGTCGTCGAACAGCCGGTACTTGATCGACGAACTGCCGGAGTTGAGGACCAGGACCTGCACGGCAGCGCTCCTCAGCCGTCCTGTGCCTGGACGGCGGTGATGGTGACGGTGTTGATGATGTCGTCGACGGTGCAGCCTCGCGACAGGTCGTTGATCGGCTTGTTCAGCCCCTGCAGGACCGGGCCGACCGCGACCGCGCCTGAGCTGCGCTGCACCGCCTTGTAGGTGTTGTTGCCGGTGTTGAGGTCGGGGAAGATGAACACGGTGGCCCGGCCCGCCACCGCCGAGCCGGGCAGCTTCGCCTCGCCGACCGAGGCGTCGATCGCCGCGTCGTACTGGATCGGACCCTCGACCTCGAGGTCCTCCCGGCGCTCGCGCACCAGCTCCGTGGCCTTGCGGACCCGCTCCACGGCCCGGCCCTTGCCCGACACGCCGGTCGAGTACGACAGCATCGCGATGCGTGGCTCGATCCCGAACTGTGCGGCGGTCGCCGCCGAGCTGATCGCGATGTCGGCGAGCTCCTCGGCGTCGGGTTCGGGGTTGACCGCGCAGTCGCCGTAGACGAGCACCCGGTCGGCGAGCAGCATCAGGAACACCGAGGAGACCACCGACACGCCGGGCCGGGTGCGGATGATCTCGAAGCCGGGGCGGATGGTGTGCTGGGTGGTGTGCGCCGAGCCCGACACCATGCCGTCGGCGAGGTCGTTGTGCACCATCATGGTGCCGAAGTAGCTGACGTCGGCCATGGCCTGCCAGGCGAACTCGAGTTCGATGCCCTTGTGCCGGCGCAGCTCGAGGTACTGCTCGGCGAAGCGCTCGCGCAGGTCGCTGCTCGCCGGCTCGATGATCGACACCTCGCCGAGGTCGAGTCCGAGCGAGGTGATGCGGTCCTCGACGTCCTTGACGTTGCCGAGCAGGGTGAGGTCCACCACCCGGCGGCGCAGCAGCACGTCGGCCGCCCGCAGGATGCGGGGCTCGGTGCCCTCGGGCAGCACGATGTGGCGACGATCCGCCCGGGCGCGCTGGCGCAGGGCGTACTCGAACATCAGGGGGGTGACCCGTTCGGTGCTGGTCACCTCGATGGTGGTGGCCAGCGCCTCGGTGTCGACGTGTTCCTCGAACAGCAGCAGCGCGGTGGAGACCTTGCGCTCGTTGTCGGCACGGATCACCGCCGGGGTGGCGGCGATCGCCCCGGCCGACTCGTAGGTGTCGAGCTCGACCGCGAGCACGGGCACCGGCACGTCGGCCAGGCCCTCGATCAGGCGCATCACCTGCGGATCGGGGGCGTGGCCGCCGGTGAGCACCAGGGCTGCGATGTTCGGGAACGTGGTCGCCACCCGGCTGGCCAGCGCCCCCACGATGATGTCGGAGCGGTCCCCGGGGGTGACCAGCAGCCGACCGGTGTCGACGTGGCTGAGCACGTTGGGCAGGGTCATGGCCGCGATCTTGATGGCGCTGACCTCGCGGTCGAGGGTCGCGCCGCCGTCGTGCAGGATGACCGCATCGAGCTCGTCGGCGATCTCGCGCACGGTGGGCATGCCCAGCATCGCGACCTCGGGGATGACCCAGACCGGCTCGCTGTGCAGCGAGCGGCCCAGCAGGCGGCGGACCTGCTCGACATCCTCGGCCGCGACGCGGTTGACGATCGCGGCCGCCAGGGTGCAGCCCTCGGCCAGCAGCGACTCACGGGCGATGCGCAGCGCGTCGATGACGTCGGCGACCGACCGGCCCTCGCCGTTGACCACCGGGAGCACGGGGGCGCCGAGGTGGTTGGCGACCTGGGCGTTGAAGTCGAACTCGAGCGCGGCCGACATGCCCGTGTAGTCGGTGCCGTCGACCAGGACGAAGTCGTAGTGCTCCTCGATCGCCTTGTAGCGCTCGAGGATGGTCTTGAACACGTCGTCGGTCTCGCCGTCGGCCAGCAGGTGGTCGATCTGCTCGGCGGAGTAGGCCGACAGCGGATGGGAGGTGGCATCCAGCCCGAAGCGCTGCACGATCAGCTCGGTGCGCGGGTCGGGGACGTCCCCGGAGAGGATCACCGGGCGGAAGTAGCCCACCTTGCCGATCCGACTGGTGAGCAGTTCCATCACCCCGAGGGTGACCAGCGACCGGCCGGTGCGGGGCTCGAGGGACGCCAGATACAGACTGCGCGCCATGCTCGCCTTCCTGGGTCGAGGACCAGGGACCAGTCAAGCAGCCGGAGCCGGGCCTCGGGTGGGCCGCACGTCCCCTCGGGCGGGACGTTCGGCACGGGTGGGTACGGGTCGGTGCCGCGGGGCCCGCTCGCGGCGTGCTCAGCTGACGGTATCGAGCTGGCGGGCGAACAGCCGCCCCCGCTCGGCCCACAGCACCGCACCGGCGGCCACGAGCCCGTAGCCGAGGAAGCCCAGCGACAGCGGGCGCACCGTGCCGTCGAAGGTCCGGTCGAGCGCCGCCCCGGCCAGGGCGCCGCCGGCCACCTGCACGGCCCCGAGCAGCGCCGAGGCGGTGCCCGCCACCGCCCCCATCGGCGCCATGGCGATGGTCGTGAAGTTGGGGATCAGCAGCGCATGGCACGCCAGCATCACCGCGAGGCCGGTGAGGAACACCGGCAGCGACGGACGTCCGTCGCTGACCACGGCGATCCCCGCCAGGAGGGTGGCGGCCAGCAGGTAGCCGATCAGCACGCCGTGGGCGAGCCGGACGGTGCCCACCTTCGGCACGATGCGTGCGTTGACGAGCATCGCCGCCCCGATCACCAGGGCCATCGCGCCGAAGATCAGCGGGAAGTCCTGCGGCCGGTCGAAGACCTCCCCGATCAGCAGCTCCGAGGTCGCGATGTAGGAGATGAACACGCCGAACACCGCGGTCAGCGCCAGGGTGTAGCCCACCGTCGTACGGTCCGAGGCGACGAAGCGCGCGGCGGTCGCCAGCCGACGCAGGTCGAGCTCGAGTCGGCGCTCGGGAGCGAGCGTCTCGGGCAGCCGCAGCGCCCACACCGCCATCACGGCGGCCGCGGCGACGCAGACGCCGAACACCCAGCGCCAGTCGGCCACGGCCACCACCGCCGCCCCCAGGGTCGGGGCCACCACCGGCACGAGGATGAACACGGCCATCACGAACGACATCGCCCGCGACATCCGGTCGCCGACGTAGACGTCGCGCACCGCCGCGATGGTCACCACCCGCGGGCCGGCGGCTCCCAGCCCCCACACCGCCCGGGCCGCGACCAGCAGCCCGAACGACGGGGCGAGCGCGGCGGCCAGCGCACCCAGCGCGTACAGGGCGTAGCCCGCGTGCAGGATCGCACGCCGACCGTAGCGGTCGGAGAGGGGTCCCCAGCCCAGCTGTCCGACGGCCAGCCCCACCAGGTAGGCGGTCACCAGGGCACCGACGGCCGTGGAGTCCGGGGCCAGGCCGAGCTCGGTCCGGATGGCGCCGAAGGCGGGCAGCATGATGTCGATGCCCAGCGCCGCCAGCGCGACCGACAGGGCGAGCAGCGCGATCAGCTCGGCCGAGCGCACCGACCGGTCGCCGATCTGCACGGTGGACACCAGCAAGCTCCGTTCGGGGGCGCGGCTCAGGCCGGCGGATCGACGCGGGCGATGGCGGCGCGGAACGCCGGTGGGGCGAGGTGTCGGGCCACGACCACGGCCCGGTACCACCGCGGCACGGTGCGTTCGGGCTGGCCGTGCAGCAGTACGTCGTGCACGGCGCGGGCGACGTCCTCGGGCCGGCCGACCAGCCGGCCGAGCGGCGAGCGGCGCAGCTCGGCCTGGGGGAAGCCCTCGGTGGCGATGAAGCCCGGGTTGAGCTGGCAGACGCTCACCCCCCGCGGGGCCCAGCTGGTGGCCAGGGCCTCGGAGGCGCCGACCATGCCGAACTTGCTCGCGGCGTACCCGGCCGGTCCCACCCCGACCTTGCCGGCCACCGAGGCGATGTTGACCACCCGTGACGGTGCGCTGGCCGTCAGCAGCTCGGCGAAGGCCGCCGTGCAGCGCAGCATGCCGCCGAGGTTGAGGTCGATCACCGCCAGGGTCGCTTCGAGGTCGCCACGTGCGGCGAAGCCGGGCCCGCCGGCGCCGGCGTTGTTGATCAGCGCATGGCAGGCGCCGTAGCGCGCATCGACGTGTGCCGCCAGCTCGTCCACCGCCGCGGTGTCGGTGACGTCGGCGACGTAGGCCTCGATGCCGGGACGCTCCTCGGCCAGTTCGGCCAGGCGCTCACCACGGCGCGCCACCGCGACCACCTGCATGCCCAGCGCCGCGAGCCGGCGGGCGGTGGCCGCTCCGATGCCGCTCGAGGCGCCGGTGACCACCGCGATGCGGCCGTGAGGGTCCCAACCCACGTTCACGCCTGTCCGTCGGTGCCACGGGGAGCACCGAGGGTAGGGCGTCGCGGATGGGGCTCAGCGCAGCACCGGCGGGCCGAGGGCCGCGGCCAACGGGTCGCTACCGAGATCCACCGCGTCGGCCATGCGCTGCAACGCCTCCGCCCCGACATGACGCACGTTGGGGGCGGCGAACTCGCGGTGGCGCACGTAGGCCGGGTCGACGAAGCCGACGTGGACCACCAGGCCGCGCGGGAGGCCGGTGTCCCGGAAGCGCAGGTAGGCGCGGTTGAGCGCGGCGTTGGGGTCGCCGTCGACCAGAGCGACCACCACGCCGGTGTCCCCGGCCACCAGCACCTCGCCGTCGAGCTCGGTGTGCACCCCGGCCGCCTCGAGGATCGCGCGCAGCAGGGCCACCGGGCTCTCGGGGTCCTGCAGCCGCGAACGTACGGCCTCGGGCAGTTCGAAGCGGTCGGCGAAGTGGCGGGTCGGCACCTGCAGGTCGACCCCGCTGCCCTGGTGATCGACGGGCGGCGGGGTGCTGCCTCCCGTCGGGTCGGGACGATGGGTCCGAGGTCCCGCGACCTCGCGGGTCGTCTCGATGCTCGGCGGCAGCGGGTCGGGCCGGGTGACCTGCGCGAGTGTGGTCCCGGCGCGGTCCCGGACCTCCACGGCGTCGAGAGCCGGGTCGCCCGCCAGGGTCCGCGCGGCGACGTCGTGCACCAGGCGCTGCAGGGACGGTCGCTCGGGATCCTCAGCCACGAGGTCGAGCACGATCACACGCCCGGAGCCCTCCACCGGCTGCTTCCAGGTCGGGTCGGGCGGCCGGGTCGGGCCGCCGAACCCGCGTCGGACGAGCAGCCACAGCACGAGCAGGCCCAGCACGGCGACCGCGGCGATCAGGATCAGCGTCAGGGGGTCCATGGCAGCCACCGCGGCGCCGGCGTTCGGTGGCCCCGGAGGCCGTGGGGTCGGGCCCCGGAGATCCGGCGGTCCGCCGCCCCCATCCTACCCCTCAGCGGTCCTCGGCAACCAGGACCAGGGCCTGGTTCGCCCCGATCTCTCCGGTGAACGCGCGGCCCTCGCGCCCCGCCTCGCTGCTCAGCTCGACCTGCCACGGCCCGGCCAGCGATTCCGGCAGCTGCAGCTCGAGGGTCGTGGTTGCGGTGCTGGTCAGGATCAGCCGCGCTCGGCGGTCCTCGTTCGCCGCCGCGCCCGCGGGCGCGGCCGACGGTTCGGGCAGCCAGCGGTGCACCGCGAGCACATCGTCGTGGACGTCGGGGACCTGCTGCGCGCCGATCCGCAGGGCGGTCGATCGGCGGCGCAGTGCCAGCAGCCGGCGGTGCAGGTGCAGCACCGAGGTGGGATCGGCGCGCTGCGCGGCCACGTGGTGCCGCTCGTGGGCCGGCGGCCACGGCAGCCA
>SKJO01000230.1 GCA_007121975.1 Nitriliruptoraceae bacterium
CGATGGGGGCCCCCGCCCCGATCCTGACCCGCGACGCCGCCCATGCGACCCGCAGCCGACTGCGCCGCCACCTCGGCGTCGATCGCTTCGCGGCCGAGGCCGATGCCGGGCGCTGGCTCGAGGACGACGACCTGCGGCGGCTGCTCGAGCGGGCGTGAACCCCACGCGCCGGGAGGGCTACTCCCAGCGCTTGAGCCGGGCGCGCCCCCGGGCGCGCGCGAAGACGCGCAGGTCGGCGTGCCGGTCGGTCTCATCGACGATCGGCCCGGTCAGGACCTCGATCACGTCCTCGAGGCTCACGACGCCGATCAGCGCGCCGTACTCGTCGATGACCAGCGCGAGGTGGGCCCGTTCCGCCCGGAAGCGCTGCAGCAGGTCATCGGCCCGGGCCAGCCACGGGACCGCCTCCACCGCCCGGGCATGCTCCCCGACGGTGGCGGCGTCGTCGGCGAGCAGTGCCGCGAGCAGGTCGGCCTTGAACGCGACCCCGATGACCCGGTCGAGGTCGCCTCGGGCCACCACGATGCGGGAGTGCTCGGAGGCGACGATGTCGTCGTGGGCGTCGCCGAGGCGGCGATCGGCGTCCAGCCAGGTCACCGCCGAGCGCGGGGTCATCAGATCACGCGCGGAACGGTCGTTGAGTTGGAAGACGCGCTGGATCATCTCCATCTCGTCGTCCTCGATGACGCCTTCCGAGCGCCCGATGCCGGCGAGCAGGCGGATCTCGGCCTCGCTGATCGAGGGCGAGCGTTCCCCGCTGGTCAGCGGACGCATCAGGAACTCGAACAGCCGCACCAGCGGACTCATCAGCCGGGTGAGCCAGCGCACCGGGACCGCCACCCACAGCGAAACCTGCTCGGCATACCGCTCTCCGAGCGTCTTGGGCAGGATCTCGGCGAACAGGATCACCAGGAAGGTCAGCACCCCGGAGACCACCCCGACCCACTGCTCGCCGAACGCCACGGCGGCCGCCCGGCCGACCGCGATGCTGCCCACGATGTTGAAGATGTTGTTGAGCACCACGATGGCGGCGATCGGCCGGGCGATGTTCTGCTTGATGGCCAGCAGCGCCCGAGCCCGACGCCCACCGGCCTCCGCGAGCTGGCGTGAGCGCACCGCGGGCACCGACAGCAGGGCGGTCTCGGTGCCCGAGCACAGTCCCGAACCGATGAGGACCACGAGGACCGTGGCGATGAGGGCTCCCATGGCGCCAGTGTGCCACATCAGCTCCCGGAGCCGATCGCGCCTGCAGCCCCGGTGGGTATCGTCGCCCGCAGCGCAACGCAAGGAGACGCACGTGCCCGAGGGCAACCACGCGCGGAGCTCGACGGCAGGCAACGGCGGGCGGTTCCCGATCGGCCACGACGACGGGCTGCGTGCCGTCGTCATCGACCACGGGGCGACCCTGGTCGAGCTGCACGTGCCGGACCGCGACGGGCGGGCGGACGACGTCGTGCTCGGCTTCGACGACGTGCGTGGCTATCGCTCACCGGCCAACGCCTACCTCGGCGCCACGGTGGGCCGCGTCGCCAACCGCATCGCCCACGCCTCGTTCGAGCTCGACGGCCGCCGTTACGACCTCGTCGCCAACGAGGGGCCCCATCACCTGCACGGCGGCGGAGCGCAGGCGTTGAGCAACCTGCGGTGGGAGCTGGTCGACCACGCGCCCGATCAGGTCCGACTGCGCCACGTCAGCCCCGACGGCGCCGAGGGCTACCCGGGCCGGGTCGAGGTCACCGCCACCTACCGGGTCATCGGCGCTGCGCTGTCGATCGTCTACCGGGCCACGACCGACGCCCCCACCCCGCTGGATCTGACCAACCACGCCTACTTCAACCTCCGGGGACACGGCGAAGGCGAGGTACTCGACCACGAGCTCACGGTGCTCGCCGACCACGTGCTCGAGGTCGACGAGGCGCTGGTCCCGACCGGTGCCCTGCGCGAGGTGACGGGAACCCCCCTGGACCTGCGCACCCCGACGGTGCTGCGGGGGCCGGTCGCCGAGCTCGCCGCGACGCCTGCACTCGGCATCGACCACCATCTGGTGCTGCACCGCGCCGCTGACGCCGGTCGGGTGCGGCCGGTCGCATGGCTGTCCGAGCCCACCACCGGACGGCGCCTGGAGGTGGCCACCGACCAGCCGGGACTGCAGGTGTACACCGGCAACCGCCTCGAGCCGGCGATCACCGGCAAGGCAGGGCGCCGCTATCTCCGGCACGGCGGGATCTGCCTCGAAGCCCACCACCTGCCCGATGCGGTGCACCACCCGCCGTTCCCATCGATCGTGCTGACCCCCGATCGAACCTACGAACACACCACCGTGCTGCGCTTCTCGGCCTCGTGACCGCGGCCCGACCCACCCGACGTCCCCCCGACGAGGGCTGCCCCCGCGCGATGTCGTGGAGAGGAAGTGGGCTCCGCGACCGCCCGACGACCGGCGATGCTCCTCGCTCACGTCCGGCCGGTCTGTCGGGAGACGTGCCGCGGCCAGCGGGAGACGTGCCGCGGCCACCGCGGAGGCGATGAGGTCACGACGTGGTGCGATGCAGAGCACCTCGACGTGTTCTGTCGGTCGCCGGGGAGATCGTCGCACCACCGCAGCGGCAGGCCCACGCTGGGCGATCGACGACGGCGAAGAGGCCATCGACCGCTGCCTCGACAACAGCGCGGCCTCATCGCGACGGTGGGAACCGACGTGGACCGGTTCCGCCTCCGGGGGGTCGCGCAGGGCGGCCGGGATCGACGGCAGCGAGGAGCGGATCTCCGCCATGCCCCTCACGTCAGACACCGGAACGCCTGCTGGTCGGCGAACCCGACCCCCTCGCGAGAGCGGTCAGCGTTGCAGACCGCTCTCGCACCCGGGGAACGACTGCTCAACGCAGCAGTCGGACCACCAGGTTGACCACCACGGTCAGCACCACCGACACCAGCACCATCGAGGTGATCGGCACCACCACGCGGGTCGTGTCCGACCCGAATCGCAGGTCGCCGGGGAGCCGACCGAACCAGCTCAACCCACCGCTGGCCACCAGCAGGCCGACACCGACGAGCACCACGCCGACGACGACGAGCACCATTCCGAGCCCTCGGTCCATGACGGTCAGCGTACGGACCGCGGACTCGTGGCCACAACGACCCTCGCCGGCTGACCGGCCCTGCCTGTACCCGGCCGCCGCTACGCTGGATACCCGGTCCGGACCCGCACCGGCGAAACCGGCGTCGGGCGCGGGACTCACCGCCGTCCTGCCCTCGTAGCTCAGGGGAGAGAGCAACCGCCTCCTAAGCGGTAGGTCGACCGTTCGAATCGGTCCGAGGGCGCCACCCGAACCACCCGGTCCACCCGAACCACCCGAACCACCCGGCCTCAGGCCGGCGGGTCCACGGCGGCCTCCTCCCGCGCCGCCGCCGCGGCGTCCTCGGCCTCGGTGGAGATCGGGTCGGTGAGCTGCCGGCGAAGCAGGCGCTTGGTGAGCGTGTGGATGCGGTAGATCTCGGAGATCAGCTCGACCTCACGCGCGTAGGCGTCGGCACGTTCCCGCCCCTGGTCGGTGAGCCGCACGGCCTGGCGCAGCATCGCGGCCTCGCGCTGCTCCTTGACGCTGGGGGCGTCCTCGAGCAGCAGCTGCAGTCGCGGGCGGTCGCTTCGCTCGACGGCCCGCACGGCCGTCGCGAGGTTGGCCACGATCCGGTCGAGCAGTTCGGTGATGACCTGCTGGGTCGAGTCGGCCATCACGATGCCCTCCTCGATCCGGCGACGACCCAGGCGGACCAGGCCGTTCTCGACCACGTCACCGATGGCCTCGAGCTCGTCCGCGGCGGCGAGCAGCCGGGCGATCTCGCGGCTCTGCTGGGAACTCAGGCCGCGTTGACCGAGGTCGGCGAGGTAGGTCACGATCGCGGCACGCAGCGCATCGACCTCGTCGTCCATCGGACCGATCGCATCGAGCTGTGGTGTGGTGCCGTGGATCGCGGCCGTACCCCCGGCGCGGACCATGTCCACGACCCGGTCGCCGAGCCGCCCGACCTCCTTGCGGGTCAGCTCGAGGGCGGCTGCGGGGGTGTCGAGCATGGCCAGGTTGAGGTGGTGCGCGGCGGCGAAGGGGTCGTAGACGGGCTCGGGGATGATGCGCTCGAGCAGCCGCGCCACCGGTCGGGTGAACGGCAGGACCACGATCATGTTGACCGCGGCGAACACGGTGTAGGCGTTGGCCACCTGGCGGGGGGTCTCGGCGGCCAGCTGGGCGGTGCCGGTCAGCTCGGGGAAGCTCGGGGAGAGCCACACCGCCAGATCTGCCAGCTGTCCGATGAGCGGGGTCCAGACCAGCGCCCCGCCGAGGTTGAGCAGGACGTGGAAGGCGGCCGCACGGCGCGCGGCGGCGCCGGCGCCGATCGAGGCGATGCCGGCGGTGACGCAGGTACCGATCTTTGCGCCGAGCGAGATCGCGATGGCGGTCTCGAGGTCGACCAGGCCCTGGCTGGCGAGCACGATCACGATCCCGATGGTCGCCGACGAGGACTGCACCAGGGCGGTGAACACCGCGCCGATCGCCAGCGCAGCCAGCGGGCCGCCCGCCCCTTGGAACAGCTCGAGCACCTCGGGCTGCTCACGCAACGGGAACATCGCCTGCCCCATCAGGTCCATGCCGAGGAACACCATGCCGAGCCCGAGCAGCGCCCCGCCGGCCTGCCGGAGGGTCTCACGGCCCTTGAGCATCGACAGCACGAACCCGGAGGCGATCATGAGCATCGCGTAGCGGGTGATGTCGAAGGCGACGATCTGGGCGGTGACGGTCGTGCCCAGGTTGGCGCCGGCGATGACCCCGATGGCCTGGGGCAGGGTCATGACCCCGGCGGAGACGAAGCCGACCACCAGCACGGTGGTGACCGAGGAGGACTGGATCACCGCGGTGACCCCCGCCCCCGACAACGCCCCCACCAGTGGGCGCTCCGAGACCCGGGCCAGCCCGTCGGCCAGCCGTGATCCGGCGGCCGACTGCATGGCGCGGGCCATCCGCTCGAAGCCGAGCAGGAAGATCGCGACACCACCGAGCAGGCCTGTCGTCAGATCGAACCACGAGATCTCCACGGCGGCCGACCTCCCATCCAGCCGGCGCGGACTCTAGCCCAAGTCGGCCCGGAGGTTGCCCCCCGGTAACCCATCACCCTCCGGAAGGTGAACATCACCCTCCCGCTCCGCCTCCCGCTCCGCCTCCCCGGCGCCGTCGGCCGCCCGGCAGCGGTGCACGGTGGCCTCGCGCTGCGGATGACGCCGCGCGTAGCCGGCGAGCACCTCGGCCTCGAGCTGTCCGGCCCGGGCGGCCGGGACCAGGACCACGATCGCGCCGCCGAAGCCCCCACCGGTCATCCGAGCCGCGCTCGCCCCCGACTGCACGGCGAGTGCCACCAGCGTGTCGAGCTCGGGCACCGACACCTCGAAGTCGTCGCGCAGGCTGGCGTGCCCGGCGGCGAACACGGCCCCGAGCGTCTCGAGGTCGCCTGCGAGCAGGGCCGCCTCGGCGGCGAGCACCCTGGCGTTCTCGGTCACCACGTGACGCAGACGCCGCGCCGGGAGCTCATCGAGTCCGGCGAGCAGGGTGGGCAGCTCCTCGAGGGGGATGTCGGCCGGGCGCCGGCCGGCGAGCACCGGTAGGGCGGCACGTAGCTGCTCGGTGCGCTCGGCGTAGCCGGAGGTCTCGAGCTGTCGGCGCACCCCGGAGTCGATCACCAGCAGTTCGTGGTCGGGGGGCAGGGGAACGGTGCGGTGCTCGAGGCTGGCGCAGTCGAGCAGCACGGCATGATCGGCGCGGCCGAGCACCGAGGCAGCCTGGTCCATGAGCCCGGAAGGCACCCCGACCGCGCGATGCTCCGCCCGGCGTCCGAGCTTCGCGACCTCCAGCGGCTCGAGGTCCAGCCCGCCGGCATCCGCCAGCGCGATGGTGAGCACGACCTCGAGCGCCGCCGAGGAGGACAGACCGGCCCCCTGGGGCAGGTCCGAGCGCAGCTCCCCGGTGAACCCGACCGGTGCGCGCCCGAGCGCATCGAGTTCCGCGGCGACCGCCGCCACGAACCGACCCCAGCCCGCGGGTGGCACCTCGGAGCCGTCGGCGGCCAGGTCGAGTTCGCCGTCGGCCTGCGCGGAGCGCAACCGCAGACGTCTGCCCTGGGGCACGCCGGTGAGCACCACCGCCCGGTCGATGGCCGCGGGCAGCACCAGACCGTCGGTGGTATCGGTGTGCTCGCCGATGAGGTTGGCGCGTCCGGGCGCCCGGAAGGTGCGCATGTTCCGCCTGTCTGCTGGTGGCCCGCGGTGGGCCCGTGGTCTATCGTAAGGATTCGAAGCCTAGAGCAAGCATCCGAAGATTCAGGCGGAAGGCAGCCAGGTGCGAACGCTGGTGACCGGTGGGGCCGGCTACATCGGGGCGACCACGGCGGCGGCGCTGCTCGACGCCGGACACGAGGTGGTGGTCGCCGACAACCTCAGCACCGGGCACCGCGACGCGGTGCCGGCCGGGGCATCGTTCGTCGAGGTGGACGTGACCGACCCGGCGGCCATCGGCCCGGTCATCGCCGCCGGGGGCTTCGATGCCTGCCTGCACTTCGCCGCGCTGATCGAGGCCGGGGAGTCGATGCGGGTCCCCGAGCGCTTCTTCAGCGTCAACACCGCCGGTACCGCCCGGCTGCTCGAGGTGCTGCTGCACCACGACGTCGGGCGCTTCGTGCTGTCGTCCACCGCCGCGGTCTACGGCGAACCGGAGACCACGCCGATCGACGAGCACGATCCCCTGCGCCCGACCAACGCCTACGGCGAATCCAAGCTGCTGATCGAGCGCATGCTCGCCTGGCACCACCGCATCCATGGTCTGCGCACCGCCTCGCTGCGCTACTTCAACGCCGCTGGGGCCACGCCAGGCCGGCCCGAACGCCACCACCCCGAGACCCATCTGATCCCGCTGGTGCTTCAGGTCGCGGCTGGGCGGCGCGAGCGGGTGGCGATCTTCGGCACCGACTACCCGACCCCCGACGGCACCGCGGTGCGGGACTACGTGCACGTCGCCGATCTCGCCGACGCGCATGTGCGAGCGGTCGAACGGCTCGACGAGCACGGCACGCTGACCGTCAACCTCGGCAACGGCGCCGGCTTCAGCGTCCGCGAGGTCATCGAGGCAGCCCGCGCGGTCACCGGCCATCCGATCCCCGCCGACGAGACTCCCCGCCGAACCGGTGACCCGGCCGTGCTGGTCGCCTCCTCACCGCGCGCCCGGGAGCTGCTGGGCTGGACGCCGACGCGGCGTGATCTGGCCGGCATCGTGGCCGACGCCTGGCGGGAGCACGTCGATGAACGCTGAGTCGCCTCCGGCCCGGGTGCGCCGGGAGCGCATGCTCGCGCTGCTGCGGGAGCGCGACTTCGTGCGGGTCAACGAGCTCGCGACCCGCTTCGAGGTCTCCGAGGTCACCGTGCGCTCCGACCTCGGCGTGCTCGAGCGTCGCGGCGCGCTGCGCCGCGTACGCGGCGGCGCGGTACCGCGGGCCGCCTCGTCCATCGAGCGGCCCTTCGAGGAGGCCGAGGCCCGCGCCTCACACGAGAAGCGCGCGATCGGCTACGCGGCCGCGCAACTGGTCGACTCCTGGGACACCATCATCCTCGACGTGGGGAGCACCACCACGGCGGTGGCCCACGCCCTGGCCGCGCGCCAGGACCTCGGCGAGGTGACCGTGTTCACCTCCTCGCTGACGATCGCCCTGGCCCTGGAGGCGGCCCACCCCCGGCTCAGCGTGGTGGTGACCGGCGGCACGCTGCGCCCCAAGCAGCACTCCCTGGTCGAACCGCTGGCGGGCCTGGTGCTGCACTCGATCCACGCCAGCAAGCTGTTCCTGGGCTGCAACGGCGTGGATGTCGAGGCCGGCGTGACCAACGTCAACCTCCCCGAGACCGAGATCAAGCGCCAGATGGTCGCCGCCTCCCAGCAGCGCATCCTGTGCGCGGACAGCTCGAAGCTGGGCCAGGTCGCCCTGGCCCACGTCTGCGAGTTGGACGACATCGATGTGCTGGTCACCGACGCCGGCGCGAACCGGGTCCAGGTGGACGCTCTGCGCGCGGCAGGTATCGACGTGCAGTTGGTGCCAGCAACCCGCTGATCGCGGGCTTTCCAACGACCGTGGTAGGACCCCCTCGCACACCTGCGGTCCCACAAGTGACTGAAGGCACTTGACGGTGTTTCGAAAGCTAAGCTACAACCATGGGATGGCGACCCAGGCGGGCACCACGACCCGCCACCAACCCGACGTCGAGGTGGCGAATGCCACCGGCCTGCCACGCAGGGACGTCGTGAGCACCTGATGCGCCGCTACCGGCGCAAGAACGAGGAGACCATGCGAACCAAGCGCTTGATCGCTCTTGCCACCGCCCTGGCGGTCGTGGCGACCGCCTGCGGCACCGATGACGATGTCGATGACCCCGTCGACGACGCCGTCGAGGAGCCCGCGGAGGAGCCCGCTGACGAGCCCGAGGAGGAGCCAGCCGAGGAGCCCGAGGAGGAGCCGGCCGAGGAGCCCGAGGCCGCCGATGGCGACGAACTCAACCTGCGCTGGCGCACCCGGCCCGACAACCAGGCCGAGATCGACGTCTACCAGGACGCCAGCGACACCATCGAGGAGGCCTGGGACGGCGTGACCCTGGAGTACGAGCCCGGCGGCACCGAGACCGCCGCCTACCAGGACGCGCTGCGCACCGAGATCGCCGGGGGCACCGCACCCGACGTGTTCTGGATCCCCGGCACCGACATCGCCGACTTC
>SKJO01000405.1 GCA_007121975.1 Nitriliruptoraceae bacterium
AGCAGGGCGTAGAGCACCAGCTCCACCGGTGAGCCGAGCTCGAGGCCGGGACGGGGACGGAACGGGGCCAGGTTCGCGCCGACCAGCTGCCGGGCGGTGACCGAGCCGACCACCGAGGCGACCACGACCACCTGCAGCGACCCGGCCCGGCGCAGACCGCCGAGCAGCAGCTCGATGGCGAAGAGCATCCCCCCGATCGGCGCGTTGAAGGAGGCACCGATGCCGGCGGCGGCACCGGCCGCGACCAGCGCCCGGGTGCGGTCCTCGTCGACCGGGATGAGGCGGGCCAGCAGCGAGCCGACCGCGCCACCGATCATCACGATCGGGCCCTCACGCCCGCCGGAGGCCCCGGTTCCCAGCGCCAGCCCGGTCGCGAGGGTGCCGACCAGCGGGACCCGTGCCCGGAAGCGTCCGCCCTGCAGGGCGACGGTCTCCATGGTGGTGACCACCCCGCCGCCGGCGGCTTCGGGCACCCGGATCAGGAGCAACCCGACGACCAGGCCGCCGACGGTTGGCACCACGATCAGCTGCCAGGGGGGTACCGGCACCGACCAGGCGGTGACCAGCACCAGCTCGACGAGCTCGATCAGCGCCCAGGCGAGCACCCCGGTTCCGAGCCCGGTCGCCACCCCCAGACCGAGCATGACCGGCTCGATCGTGCCCTCCCGGCGCAGCCGACGGCGCAGCCCGTGGACGGCCGCGAGCAGCCGTTGGACGGGCACCGGGGCGCGGGTGGGCACGATCGCGGCCTCCTACGCCCGGAGCCGGGGGGTCACACCGTGGCCGGGGCGTCGACGTGCACCTCGACGCTCTCGCCGGGGGCGACGGTGGCGCGCTGGTCGTAGACCGCCACCTCGACCGGGGCGGGGTTGTCCTCGTCCGCCCGCACCCGGACCTGCTCGGCGCTGGCCTCCACCTCGAGCCAGCAGCCCCGCGCGGCGAGCCCGAAGCGCATCGTCTGCCAGGAGTCGGGCAGCTGCGGGGAGATCTCGACCAGGTCGGGCCGCACGTGCACCCCGGCGAAGCCGAACAGGGCGACCTGCCAGGTCGCTCCGCAGGCGGCGACGTGGATGCCACCGATGAAGGTGCCACCCGGCATCGGGTTGTGGTCGGCGAGCAGGTCGACGGTCGCTCCCTTGACGAACATCTGCTCGGCCTGCTCGAGCCGTCCGAGCCGGGCGAGCACCAGGGCGTACATCGGCGGGGACAGCGAGGAGCCGTGCTGGGTACGCGGCAGGTAGTGGTCGACGTTGGCGGCCAGGACCTCGCGGGGGTAGCGCTCGGGTTGGTTGACGAACAGCTGCACGACGTCGGCCTGCTTGATGACCTGGGTGTGCACCGCGACGCCGTTGGGCCAGCCCCAGTACTCGGCCGGATCCTGCAGCCGGGCACGCACGTCGTCGGGGCGGACGTCCTCGAGCTCGTGGTAGCCGGCGAACTGCTCGAGCACGAGGGTGTCGGGGTCGGGCTCGATCACCACGAGCTTGTCGAGGATGTCGAGCCACAGCTCGCGCTCCTCATCGCGCAGGTCGAGCCGCTCACGCAGCCGGGCGAGCAGGTCGGGGTGGTCACGCTCGAGCCGGTTCCACAGCCGACGGGCGAGGTCAAGGGCCACCCGGGACTGCTCGACGGTGAACAGGTTGTCGTCGACGTTCTCGTGGTACTCGTCGGGACCGAGCAGCCGGATGAGGTGGTAGGCGCCGTCCGCCGGGCGGTAGTGCACGAAGGAGGCCAGGAACCGCGCCACCTCGAAGACGATCTCGGCGCCGTGGTCCTGCACGTAGGCGACGTCACCGGTGGCCTTGGAGTAGCCGTCGATGGTGGCGGCGATGTCGGGCGAGATGTGGATCTGCCAGTTGTTGAAGTGGTTGCGGATCGGACGGCCGGTCAGCACGTCCTTGAAGAAGAAGTCGGGGCACAACTCGTCGCCGGTGTCGCCGGAGATCCAGGCGTAGAAGGCGCCCTGGTAGCCGTAACGCTGCGCCTTGCGGCGCGCACCGTCCAGCGTGCGGAAGCGGTAGTCGAGCAGGCCACGCGCCACCTCGGGGAAGGTGTGGATCCACATCGGTAGGTTGAAGATCTCCTGGTCCCAGAAGGCCGCTCCCTGGTAGGCCTGGCACGACAGTCCCCGCGCCCCCACGGGCAGGTGCGAGGCATGCATCGGGGTGGCGATGACCGCGTGGTAGATGTTGTAGCGCAGCAGGCCCTGGGCGACCGGATCGCCGTCGATCTCGACGTCGAGGCGCTGCCAGCGCCGGTCCCAGGCGATCGCGTGGCGGGTGAGCAGGGTCTCGTAGCCCTCGGCCGCCGCGGAGCGCGCCAGCGCCAGCGCCGACTCGTGCGGGTCGTCGACCCCGTCGTTGCCGGAGTACACCGTCATGACCTGATCGACGATCAGGCAGCCCTCCGTACCGACCTCGACGTCCTGGATGCGCAGCAGCCGGCGCTCCTCGCGCTCGATGCGCTCGGCGTGCACCTGCCCGCCCTGCAGCGCCACGGCGTGTCCCACCGCGATCGGCAGCCCCCGCTCGGTGGTGGTCAGGCGCATGCTCAGCGCATCGTCGTGCACCAGCGGTTCGACGCGGGCGAAGTGGTCGCCGTTCAGGCTCCACACCTCACCGTCGATGCCGGTGGTGAAGGTCAGCCGGGTGCCCGGCTCGGCGAACACGCGCTGGCGCTGGGCGATGAGGTGGCGTTCGTCCATGGACGCGAAGCGACCGTCGCGCAGCGCCTCGACCGGACCCGACGCGGGCCCGTAGCGGCGTCGTTGCAGGCCGTAGCGCACGTCGAGGCGGCGCTCGAGCACGTCCCGGTCGGAGGTGACCTGATCGGCAGGAACGGTGATCGGCTCGCCGAGGTGGGACCAGCGCGCGTACAGCGCGTTGGGCACGTTGCACAGCTCGGTCCACTTGCCGTCGGCGTTGTCCCAGGTGTCGGACACCGTGCAGCCCACGGTCGCCGAGGCGTCCCACTCGGGCAGGGTTCCGCGGTAGCCGAGGTAGCCGTTGCCGGTCAGGTGGCTGGTGGCCAGGTTGACGATCTGGTCGGGGTCGTGGTGGTCGTCGACCACCAGCCACCCGTCGACCAGCAGCGGCCCGCTGCCCAGCCGGTGCTCGTCGGGGGGCGCGACCTCGTCGAGTTCGACGTCGTAGGTGGAGTCGAAGCGGTGATGGGCGTGCCCGACGCGTCCCTCGGGGCCGACCCCGACCGCGACCATGCCCGCGGCCAGCGCCGCGTCGACGCCGGACTCGGCGTCCTCGACCACGATGCAGGCCTCGGGCGGCACCCCCAGCAGGTCGGCGGCCGCCAGGAACAGGTCGGGGGCAGGCTTGGCACGCTCGACGGTGTGCCCGTCGGCCACGGCGTCGAACAGCGCGGTCATGCCCAGCCGCTCGAGCACGAAGGGGGCGTTCTTGGACGACGAGCCGATCGCGACCTTCATGCCGCGCCGCTTGGCGTCGAGCACCAGCGTGGCCGCACCGGGCAGCGCGTCCTTGGGTCCCATGTCCTGCAGGGAGTCGACGTAGTAGCGGTTCTTGCGGTCCGCCATCTCGGCGAAGCGCTCGTCGTCGACCTGACGGTCTCCGAGCAGCAGGCGCAGCGAGTCGTTGCGCGACACGCCGCGCAGCGCCTCGTTGGCCTCCCGGTCGAAGGGGATGCCCTCCTCGTCGGCGAGCCGCTGCCAGCCCAGGTAGTGGAACTCGGCGGTGTCGGTCAGCACCCCATCGAGGTCGAAGATCACGGCTCTGAGTCGCTGGTCGGCCACGCGGCTGCCCTCTCGTTTCGATCGTTGAGTCGGCCCCTCGAACCTAGCCCCCGCGGGCTGCCGGCGCTGCCGGCCACGGGCGTCCGTTCGACCGCCGGACCGGGACGTTCGGCCCTTCGCACGTCACCGGCGGCACGCGAGGATCAACACGCGTGGTCGGGCCGTGCCGGACCGGCCCACCGCCCGCGACGAGGAGACGGCGGATGCGACGGGTCGTGGTGGCGGGTGCAGCGGGGCGGGACTTCCACGACTTCCAGGTGGTGCTGCGTGACGATCCGGACGTCGAGGTGGTGGCGTTCACGGCCACGCAGATCCCCGGCATCGACGACCGTCGCTTCCCGGCCAGCCTCGCCGGACCGCGCTACCCCACCGGCATCCCGATCCGCCCGGAGGCCGAACTCGAGGCCCTGCTCGCCGAGCACGAGGTCGACGAGGTCGTCTTCGCCTACTCGGATGTGCCCCACGAGCACGTCATGCACCTCGCCTCCCGGGCGCTGGCCGGGGGCGCGGACCTGCGGATCATCGGCCCGCGGGCCTCGCAGCTGATCAGCCCGGTGCCGGTCGTGGCGGTCACCGCCGTGCGCACCGGGTGTGGCAAGAGCCAGACCACCCGTCGCATCGGCCAACTGCTGCTCGACGCCGGCCTGCACCCGGTGCTGGTCCGCCATCCGATGCCCTACGGCGACCTCGAGGCCATGCGCGTCCAGCGCTTCGCGACGCTGGCCGACATCGATGCGTCCGACCCGACCATCGAGGAACGCGAGGAGTACGAGGCACCGGTGCGCGCGGGCCTGACCCTGTACGCCGGAGTGGACTACGCCGCGATCCTCGCCCAGGCCGCCGCGGAGGCCGACGTGCTGATCTGGGACGGGGGGAACAACGACCTGCCGTTCTTCCGTCCCGACCTGCACCTGGTGGTCGCCGACCCGCTGCGGCCCGGGCACGAACGGCGCTACCACCCCGGCGAGGCCAACCTGCGCCGGGCGGACGTGGTGGTGCTCAACAAGGTCGACGTGGCCAGCCCCGAGGCCATCGAGGAGGTGCTCGCCAGCATCGCCGAGCTCAATCCGCAGGCCCCGGTGGTGCAGGCCGCCTCACCGGTGACCCTGGAGCCGGGGCCGTCGCTGGTGGGACGACGGGTGCTGGTGGTCGAGGACGGCCCCACCATCACCCACGGGGGCATGCCCTTCGGGGCGGGCACGACCGCCGCACGGCAGGCCGGCGCGACCGACATCGTCGACCCGCGGGCGCACGCCGCCGGGTCGCTGCGCGCGACCTACGCGGCCTACCCGGGGATCGGCCCGGTCCTGCCGGCCATGGGCTACAGCGCCGCACAGATCGCCGACCTGTCCGCGACCATCCGCGACAGCGGCTGCGAGGTCGTGATCGCGGGTACGCCGATCGATCTGGGCCGGCTGCTGGACGTCGAGGTGCCGGTGCGCCGGGTCACCTACGACCTCGAGGAGCGGGGCGAGCCGACCCTGGCGCAGGTGCTCGAACCGATCCTGGCCGACGCGCGGCGCTAGGGTGTGGCCACCCGCTCGGGTGGGGGGCCGGGGGCCCGCACCGGGCAGTCCGACCCGACCCCGGTGGGTGGCGAGCGCCACCGGAGGTGCAGGTGGGCGATCAGGGTCGCGGTCCGCTCGAGCAGCGCGTCGGTGAGGACGGGCGCCGGGCACTGCTGCGGCAGCTTGCGGTGGGACTGTCGGTACACCGGCTGTACCCCGACGATCCGGGAGCGCCGGCCTTCGTCGCCGCCTGTACGCGCATCCGGGAACAGGCCACGCAGGCGGTGGCCGGCGGTCCGGTCCACGTCGAGCTGCGCTCGGGGCACCTGGTGCTCGACGACGACCGTGACGATCAGGGACTCGAGCGGCTGGCCCAGGCCTGCTTCGAGCGGCGCGTCGAGCACCTCTACGTGGTCCACCCGCCGGCGCCCGACGAGCTGTCGGCGCTGTTCACCACCCTGTCCACCGACCCCACCGACGTCGAGGCCGCCGGGGGGGTGGCGACGCTGCTCGAGCGGGCCGGTGTGCGCTCGATGCTGGCCACCGAGGAGGACCCGGCGGCGGCGCAGGGTGAGGAGCTGCCCGAGCACCTGGCATCGATCGCCGCCTGGACCGAGGTCGTTGCCGACGAGGCGATCGAGCAGGCACTCGCGATCCGACTCGCACCCGACGACGATGCCGGCAGCTTGTATGCGCGGCTGCGTGAGGCGGGGACGAGCCTGCCCGAGGATGCGACCGCCCGTTCGCCGTTCTACCGCCACGCCGACGCGCTGCTCGCCGAGCTCCCGGCCACCGAGCAGCCGGTCTTCGGCCGACTCGTGCTCGATGCGGCGCGAAGCGAGACGTTCGCCGAGCGGTTCCTCGGTCACCTCACCGACCACCGGCTCGCCGAGCTCCTGGTCCGTGTCGCCGAGCACGAGGGCACCCATCCGGCCGTCCTGGCCCGGGAGCTGGGCAGCGCCGGTGGTCGAGGCGCCAGCCTGCCGCGCCTGACCCTGGACCTGGTGTCGGGACCGGCACCCCCGTGGTCGGCGCCGCCGCCGACCGGCGTGCACCCGCTGGTCGCGGCCTTCCCCGCCGACGCCGACCAGGGCCGGGCACTGGCGCTGACCGCCCTGCTCGACGTCCTGCTCCACCAGCCCCGACCCGAGCACCTCGAGGCCATCGTGCAGGCCGCCACCGGGCAGCTGCGCGCCGACCTGCTGGCCGGGGACCTCACCGCGGTCGTCGAGCTGCTGACCACCCTGGACTGGGTCCGCGAGCTGACCGGCGCAGGCCGCGACCATCCGCTGCAACGTCCCTGGTCCGACGCACTGGATGCCGAGACGGTCGCAGGGCTCGCCGCCGAGGCGGCCGCGGCGGGTGACCCTCGGCGCCTGGATCATCTGCGTCCGTTCGGCGCCGAGGCGATCCCTCCGCTGCTCACGGTCCTCAGCGCGGACCCGGCGCCCGCAGTGCGGGGGGTGGTCAACGACACGCTGGTCCGGCTCGTTCCCGACCACCTCGACGTCGTCTACCTGGAGATCAGCCGGCAGCCGCCCGAGGCGCTCGCGCAGCTGGCGGACGTGCTCGGACGCATCGGAGGGTCCCGGGTGCTTCCGCTGCTCGGCCGGCTCTGCCACCACCCGTCGGCGCTCGTGCTGCTGCCGACGATCGACGCGCTGGCCGGGCAGCACGCCACCGCCGCGGTCCCGCTGCTGGCCGCGATCACCGCTCGCACCGACGACCGCGACGTGCAGGCCCGCTGCGTCGACGCGATCGCCCGCCACGGCGGCCGCGAGGGGTCGCAGCAGCTGCACACCTTCGCGCGTCGTTCCTCCTCACCGCTGCCCTTCCGGCTGCGTCGCCGGGCCGCCCGCGCCGCCCGCAGGAGCCGCCCATGACCACCGAGCACGACCGGATCGAGCTCGCTGGCACCCTGGTGCGGTCGCTGGCCTCCGCCAGGCAGGCCGCCGGCCTCTACCCGCTCGGCCACCCCGAGCGCCTCGGGCACGGCGAGCAGTTGGCCGACGCCGCCCGCCTGCTGCTCGACGCCACCGCCGCGGGACACCCCACGATCTTCATCGACCGGGGCAGCTTCTACCTCGGGACCGTGTTGCTACCGCGCGAATCGTTGGCGTTCGGCCGGCTGGCCGAGGAGCTGACGACCGCCGGGATCGAGTCGCTGACCATCAGCGGGTCGCTGGGTGCCACCGACGTCGATCGGCTGGTCGAGATCGTGGTGGGCGCCGCGCCGCTGCGCTCCGAGCTCGGGGGCCTGCGGCTCAACGCGGTCCGGCCCGCCAGCCGCGAGGAGGAACCCTGGGAGCACCGCCTGCGCGAGCTGCGCCAGGCCTACGCCGGCGGCGTCAGTGCGCTGCGCGAGGCCGCACGTCAGGCGGCTGCCGACGAACCGGTGGACCTGGCGGCTGCCACGGCGGTGGTCGACCGGCTCTACGACGAGGTCGAGCACGACCCGGGCTACGGGCTGCTGCTCAGCGCGGTGAAGTCCTATGACGAGTACACCTACTTCCACATGGTCAACGTCTGCCTGCTGTCGGTGGCGCTCGGCCAGGCGATCGGGCTGCGTCGGGACCAGGTCCTGGTGCTCGGGCTCGGTGGGCTGCTGCACGACATCGGCAAGGTGTTCGTGCCGGCCGAGATCCTGCGTGGTACCGGCCGGCTCGACGAGGAGCAGTGGCGGCTGGTGCAGCGCCATCCGGTCGACGGCGCGGCCATGCTGCTGGCCACCGGCACCGGGCTGTACCACCCGGCCACCTCGATCCTGCTCGAGCACCATGCGGCCTACGACCGCTCGGGCTACCCGTCGCTGCACGAGCACCACCCCTCCGCACCCAGCCGCCTGGTCGCCGTGGCCGACTGCTTCGACGCGGTGACCAGCAAGCGCTCCTACCGCGAGGCACTGGACCGGCACCGGGCGCTGGAGCTGCTGGGATCCGCCGCCGGGCACGGCCTCGATCCCGACGCGGTCGCCGCCTTCCGCACGCTGCTCGGCAGCTTCCCGGTCGGGTCGCTGGTCCGGCTGTCCAGCGGTGAGGTGGGGGTGGTGGTGCGGCAGGACGAGGCGCTCATCGACCGTCCCACGGTGCTGGTGCTGTTCGACGCGACCGACACGCCCACCGAGGTGAGCGAACGGGACCTGGCCGCCGAGGCACCCGCCGGCCCCCACGTGGTGGCCCGCGTCGATCCCGATCACTACGGGGTGGACCTGTCGAGGTTCGTGGTCAGCGGCCGGTTGCAGGAACCCGCCGACGACCAGCCGGGCGGGCTGGTCCACGAACCGAGCCCGGGCGAGGCGGTGCCCGAGGGGTACATCGACACCCACGCCCACGACCACGCGCAGCCCGAGGGCCGCGAGGACCCGGACGTCGCCCCGCCGATCGAGCCGTGAACGGCACGCACAGCTCCCGCCGGCCGTCGAGGCGCTAGCGCTCGGGTCGCGCCGCATGCCGCGCGACCCGACCACGACCCCGCGCCTTGGC
>SKJO01000224.1 GCA_007121975.1 Nitriliruptoraceae bacterium
CCGACACCGACCCCCGACCCGACGCCGACCCCCGACCCGACGCCGACCCCCGACCCGACGCCGACGACCACGATCGAGCAGCTGCGCCGCGCCTGCGTGGGTGGGTCGATGTCCGCCTGCGACGAGCTGTACCGCCGCTCCCCCACCGGCAGCGACGACCAGCGCTACGGCGACACCTGCGCCAACCGTCAGCCCGAGGGCACCGGACGCTGGTGCGTGGACTCCTTCGCCAACCCGCTGGCGCTGACCTGCGCCAACGGCGACCTCGGCGCCTGCGACCGGCTGTTCGCCACCTCGACCGGCGGCAGCTGGGATCGGCTGATCGGCGAGTCGTGCGGCTTCCGGACCTCGACCGGACGGGGCGGCAGCTGCGTGGCGACCTACGGGCCAAGCGCCCCGGGCCCGACCCCACCAGGCACCTTCTGGGACGTCCCGCCCGACGCAGCCCACGCCCCGGGCATCGCCGCGGTGGCCGCCGCCGGCATCACCACCGGCTACCACGACAACAGCTTCCGGCCCGGCCAGGCGGTCTCGCGTGCCCAGATGGCCAGCTTCCTGGTCCGGGCCGAGGACCGGCTGACGGTCTCGCTGGCCCCGCCACCGTTCGTCGATGTCCCCGCCGACGACGTGCATGCCGGCGCGATCGCCGCGGTGGCCGCCGCCGGCATCACCGGCGGGGTCTCCCCCGGCCGGTACGGGCCGACCCAGCCGGTCACCCGCGGCCAGATGGCCAGCTTCCTGGTACGCACCGCCGGGTGGCTGCAGCCGGTCGCCAGCCCACCGCCCTACCGTGACGTTGCGGCCGACCACGTGCACGCCGCAGCGATCGCGGCGGTCGCGCAGGCCGGCGTGGCGCAGGGCTTCGGCGACGGGACGTTCCGGCCTGGGCAGGCCGTGACGCGCGGCCAGATGGCAACGTTCCTGGCCCGCACCTTCCTGTGGTCGCAGGCCGTGGGCTGACCCTCAGCCGGCCAGCTCAGCGGACGATCAGGTCAGCGGCCGCGCCGACGCGGGGATCGGGACCGGCAGCGCGGTGCTGCCCATCAGGTCCTCGTCGACCGCGGAGGCACACGCCCGGCCCTCGGCGATCGCCCACACGATCAGGCTCTGCCCGCGACCCATGTCACCGCAGACGTACACGCCGTCGACGTCGGTGCGGTAGTCGTCGGTGCGGGCCACGTTGCCGCGGTCGGTGAGCGAAGCGCCGAGCTGCTCGAGCAGCGGGGAACGCTCCGGCCCGGTGAAGCCCATCGCCAGCAGAACCAGGTCGGTCTCGAGCTCGAAGCTGCTGCCTTCCACCGGCGTGAAACGCCCGTCGACGAATTCCACCTCGGAGGCCACCAGCGTCCGCACCCGCCCCGACTCGTCGCCGAGGAAGCGTTCGGTGGACACGCTGAACACCCGCTCGCCGCCCTCCTCGTGGGCCGAGGAGACCCGGAACTGCATCGGCCAGGTCGGCCACGGGTTGGTCCGGGGGCGCTCGTCGGGAGGACGCGGCATGATCTCGAACTGGTGCACCGAGGCAGCGCCCTGCCGGTGGGAGGTTCCCAGGCAGTCCGCCCCGGTGTCGCCCCCACCGATGATCACCACCCGGCGTCCGGCCGCCGAGATCGGTACGGCATCGACCGCGAGGTCACCCTCCTGCGCCCGGTTGGCGAGCGGGAGGAAGTCCATCGCCTGGTGGATGCCGTCGAGCTCCCGGCCCGGGATCGGCAGGTCACGCGCCTGGGTCGCCCCGCCCGCGAGCACGATGCGGTCGAACTGCGCGCGCAAGTCGTCGGCCGGGACATCCACGCCGATCTCGACGCCGGCACGGAACTCGGTGCCCTCGGCCATCATCTGCTCGAGCCGACGGTCGAGGTGGTGCTTCTCCATCTTGAACTCGGGGATGCCGTAGCGCAGCAGCCCA
The DNA here is from genome assembly GCA_007121975.1 of Nitriliruptoraceae bacterium. Taxonomy (GTDB): domain Bacteria; phylum Actinomycetota; class Nitriliruptoria; order Nitriliruptorales; family Nitriliruptoraceae; genus SKJO01. Next base: position 1,910 of record SKJO01000224.1, read on the forward strand.
CCGATGCGGTCGTCCCGCTCGAAGACCGTGACCTGGTGCCCGGCGCGGGTGAGCTGCTGAGCGGCGGCCAGCCCCGCCGGCCCGGAGCCGACCACCGCGATGCGGTGTCCGGTGCGCACGGTGGGCAGCACCGGCGTGACCCACCCCTCGGCCCAGGCCCGGTCGATGATCTCGACCTCGACCTGCTTGATGGTCACCGGGTCCTGGTTGATGCCGAGCACACACGCGGTCTCGCACGGCGCCGGGCACAGCCGCCCGGTGAACTCCGGGAAGTTGTTGGTGGCGTGCAGCCGTTCGATGGCGTGCTGCCAGTGATCGCGGTAGACCAGATCGTTCCACTCCGGGATGAGGTTGCCCAGCGGACAGCCCTGGTTGCAGAACGGGATCCCGCAGTCCATGCAGCGGCTGGCCTGGGTGCGCAGCATCTCGGGCGCGAAGGGCAGGTACACCTCCCGCCAGTCACGCACCCGCTCGTCGGTCCCACGGCGCTCGGGCGTGACCCGGCCGTGCCTCAAGAAGCCCTGGATGTCTCCCATGTCCTCACCTCACCCGGTGGCGGAGGCCATCACGGCCTCGTCGACGTCACGGCCCTCGAGCTCGGCCAGCCGGATGGCCTCGAGCACCCTGCGGTAGTCGCGGGGCATGACCTTGCGGAACCGGCGCAGCTGCAGGTGCCAGTCGTCGAGGATGCGCTGGCCGACCCCCGACCCGGTCGCGGCGACATGCGCGGCGATGGTCTCGCGCAGCCACTGCGCGTCGGCGGCCTCGACCGCCTCGAGCTCGACCATCTCGAGGTTCACCCGGGCCGCGAAGGTGTCGTCGGGGTCGTAGACGAACGCGATACCGCCGCTCATGCCGGCCCCGAAGTTGCGGCCGGTGGGCCCGAGCACGACCGCCCGCCCCCCGGTCATGTACTCGCAGGCGTGGTCGCCGACCCCCTCGACGACCGCGACCGCACCGGAGTTGCGCACACAGAAGCGCTCTCCGACCACGCCGCGGGCGAACAGCTCCCCGCCGGTGGCGCCGTAGAGCAGCACGTTGCCGGCCACGATCGACTGCTCGGGCACGAAGTCGGGGTGGTGCTCGAGCGGAGGACGTACCACCAGCCGGCCACCCGACAGCCCCTTACCGACGTAGTCGTTGGCATCGCCCTGCAGCCGCATCGTGACTCCGCGAGGCAGGAACGCCCCGAAGCTCTGCCCGGCAGACCCGGTGAAGGTGATGTCGATGGTGTCGTCGGGCAGACCGAGCCCGCCGTAGCGCCGGGTCAGCTCGTGGCCGAGCATGGTGCCAACGGTCCGGTTGCGGTTGGTGATCGGCAGCTCGAGGCGCACGGGCTCCTCGCGCTCGAGGGCGGGTTCGGCCAACCGGATGAGCTCGACGTCGAGCGCCTGGTCCAGCCCGTGGTCCTGGGGCTTGGTGCAGTAGCGGTCCTGCTCCCACGGCGAGGTGGCGGCGTGCAGGATCGGCGAGAGGTCCAGGCCGCTGGCCTTGAAGTGATCGATGGCGGGAGCGACGTCCAACGCGTCGACCGCGCCGATCGCCTCGGCCAGGGTGCGGAAGCCGAGCTCGGCGAGCAGCTCACGGACCTCCTCGGCGACGAACTCGAAGAACGTCTCGACGAACTCGGGCTTGCCGGCGAAGCGCTTGCGCAGCACCGGGTCCTGGGTGGCGATGCCCACCGGGCAGGTGTCGAGGTGGCACACGCGCATCATCACGCAGCCGCTGACCACCAGCGGCGCGGTCGAGAAGCCGTACTCCTCGGCGCCGAGCAGCGCAGCGATCAACACGTCGCGGCCGGTCTTGAGCTGCCCGTCGGTCTGCACCACGATGCGGTCACGCAGCCCGTTGGCCAGCAGCGTCTGCTGGGTCTCGGCCACGCCGAGCTCCCACGGCGCCCCGGCGTGCTTGAGCGAGTTGAGCGGCGACGCGCCGGTACCGCCGTCGTGCCCGGAGATCAGCACCACGTCGGCCTTGGCCTTGGCGACCCCGGCGGCGACCGTGCCCACGCCGATCTCGGCCACGAGCTTGACGTGCACGCGGGCGGAGGGGTTGGCGTTCTTCAGGTCGTGGATCAGCTGCTTGAGGTCCTCGATGGAGTAGATGTCGTGGTGCGGCGGCGGGGAGATCAGGCCCACCCCGGCGGTGGAGTGGCGGGTCTTGGCGATCCACGGCCAGACCTTCTTGCCGGGCAGCTGTCCGCCCTCGCCGGGCTTGGCGCCCTGGGCCATCTTGATCTGGATGTCGTCGGAGTTGGTGAGGTACTCGGCGGTGACCCCGAAACGTCCCGAGGCGACCTGCTTGATCGCCGAGCGGCGCGAGTCGCCGTTGGCATCCGGGAGGTAGCGCTCGGGGTCCTCGCCGCCCTCGCCGGTGTTGGACTTGGCACCCAACCGGTTCATCGCGATCGCGAGCGTCTCGTGGGACTCGGCCGAGATCGACCCATAGGACATCGCGCCGGTGGAGAAACGCTTGACGATCTCGCTGACCGGCTCGACCTCGTCGAGGGGTACCGGCTCGCGCACACCCTCGCGGAACCGGAACAGCCCCCGCAGGGTCATCAGGTCGCGGGACTGCTCGTTGATCAGCGCGGTGTACTCCCGGTAGATGTCGTAGCGCCGCTCCCGGGTCGAGTGCTGGAGCTTGAACACGGTGTCGGGGTTGAACAGATGGGGCTCGCCCTCACGCCGCCACTGGTACTCCCCGCCCTGCCACAGGTCGCGGTGGGCGGCCTGGGTCGGATTGTCGAGGTAGGCGAAGCGGTGGCGGATGGCGACCTCCTCGGCGAGCGCGTCGAGATCCACGCCCCCGTGCTTGGAGGAGGTGCCGGTGAAGTAGCGCTCGACGAGGTCGTGGCCGAGCCCGATCGCCTCGAACACCTGCGCGCCGGTGTAGGAGGCGACGGTGGAGATGCCCATCTTGGACATGATCTTGAGCACGCCCTTGGTGCAGGCGTTGACGTAGTTCCAGGCCGCCTCGTCGTGGCCGATGCCGGGTAGCTGTCCCTCGCGGATCAGATCCGAGATCGACTCGAACGCGATGTAGGGGTTGATCGCCCCGGCGCCGTAGCCCAGCAGCAGGGCCATGTGGTGCACCTCGCGGGCGTCGCCGGTCTCCACCACCAGCCCGACCATCGTGCGGGTGCGCTCCCGCACCAGGTGGTGGTGCACGGCGGCGGTGAGCAGCAGCGAGGGGATCGGTGCCAGCTCGGCGTTGGAGTAGCGGTCGGAGAGCACCACGATGCGCGCGCCCTCAGCGATCGCCGCGTCCACGCGCGTGCAGATGTCGTCCAGCGCACGACGCATCCCTTCGCCACCCTCGGCGACCGGATAGAGCCCATCGATCACGAAGGTCGCGAGCTCCGGGTAGTTCCCGTCCTCGTTGAGGTAGAGCAGCTTGGCCAGCTCGTCGTTGGTCAGGATCGGGCGGGGCACCACCACGCGCCGGCAGGACTCGGGCTGGGGGTCGAGCAGGTTGCCCTCCGGCCCGATGGTCGAGGCCATGGAGGTGACCAGCTCCTCGCGGATGGCATCCAGCGGCGGGTTGGTGACCTGGGCGAACAGCTGCTGGAAGTAGTCGAACAGCAGCCGCGAGCGGCGCGAGAGCACCGCGATGGGCGTGTCGGAGCCCATCGAACCGATCGGTTCGTAGCCGGTGCGGGCCATCGGGCCGATGAGGATCTTGAGCTCCTCGGTGGTGTAGCCGAACGTGCGCTGGCGCTTGACGATCGAGCCGTGCTGGGGCAGCAGGACCTCACGCCGCGGCAGGTCGTCGAGCCGTAGCAGCCCCTTGCCCAGCCAGTCGGCGTAGGGCTCGGCGCCTGCGAGCTCGGCCTTGAGCTCCTCGTCGTCGACGATGCGGCCCTTGGAGGTGTCGACCAGGAACACCCGGCCCGGCTGCAGCCGCCCCTTGGACACCACCGAGGTGGGGTCGAGGTCGAGCACCCCGACCTCGCTGGCCATGACCACCAGCCCGTCGTCGGTGACCCAGTAGCGCGAGGGGCGCAGCCCGTTGCGGTCGAGGACCGCGCCGATGACCGTCCCGTCGGTGAACGCGATCGAAGCCGGCCCGTCCCACGGCTCCATCAGCGTGGCGTGGTACTCGTAGAAGGACCGCCGCGCATCGTCCATCGCGGTGTGATGCTCCCAGGCCTCGGGGATCATCATCAGCACCGCGTGCGGCAGGCTGCGCCCGCCCAGGTGCAGCAGCTCGAGCGCCTCGTCGAAGGTGGCGGTGTCGCTGGCGCCGGGGGTCACGATCGGCAGCGCCCGCTCGAGCCGGTCCCCGAACAGGGGGCTGGCCAGGCGTCCCTCACGCGCACGCATCCAGTTGCGGTTGCCCTGCAGGGTGTTGATCTCCCCGTTGTGGGCGATCAGGCGGTAGGGGTGGGCGAGCGGCCAGGAGGGGAAGGTGTTGGTCGAGAACCGCGAGTGCACGATCGCCAGCGCCGACTCGAGGCGCGGATCGGACAGGTCGAGGAAGAAGTCCTGCAGCTGCGGGGAGGTCAGCATGCCCTTGTAGACCAGGGTGCGGCCCGACAGGCTCGGGAAGTAGACCTGGGTGTCGGGGGCGTCTCCGATTTCGTGCTCGATGCGCTTGCGGACCACGAAGGCGCTGCGTTCGAGCTCCAGGCCCGTCAGTGCGGGCCGGTCCTCGGCCGCGGCGATGACCAGCTGGCGGAAGGCCGGTTCGGCGTCACGGGCCATGGAACCGATCGCCGAGTCGTCGACCGGCACCTCGCGCCACCCCACGACGCGCATGCCCTCCTCGGTGACGATCCGGTCGATGGTCTGCACGACCTGCTCACGAACGGCCTCATCCTGGGGCAGGAAGGCGATGCCGGTGGCGTAGGCGCCCGGATCGGGCAGCGGGAAGTCGCACACCTCGCGCAGGAACGCGTCGGGCACCTGCACCAGGATGCCGGCGCCGTCGCCGACGTTGAACTCGGCGCCGGTCGCGCCACGGTGATCGAGGTTGACCAGCGCCTGCAGGCCCTTGCGGACCATGTCGTGGCTGGCTCGTCCATGCATGTCGACCACGAAAGCCACGCCGCAGGCGTCGTGCTCGAAGGCCGGGTCGTACAGGCCCTGGGCGCTCGGGCCGCCGGCAGGCGCGGTCGAAGAAACGGGACGCGAGTTCACGGCACCCCTGTCGGTCGGAGGGACGAAGGACACGCGGGGCGCCGTTGACCCGCGGAACCCGAAGCGTAGCGCGTCCGCAGGCCCGACGGCCGAGGCTCAGCGCCGACGACCCAGGTACCAGGCGACCGTGCGTTGCAGACCCTCCTCGGGGCCGGTGCGGGCGTGGAACCCAAGCACCCGTTCGGCGAGCGAGGTGTCGGGCCGGCGCACCTGGGGGTCGTCGACCGGCCGAGGTCGGTGCTCGATGGACGAGGAGGACCCGCAGGCGTCGATCACCGCGCGGGCGAGCTCCAGGATGCTGCACTCGTGGGCCGAGCCGAGGTTGACCGGACCCGGTTCGTCGCTGTCCAGCAAGGCGCACAGTCCGTCGATGAGGTCGTCGACGTAACAGATCGAGCGCGTCTGGGTCCCGTCTCCGTGCACGGTCAGCGGCTCGCCGGCCAGCGCCTGGCCGATGAAGCTTGGCACCGCCCGGCCGTCATCCATGCGCATCCGCGGCCCGTAGGTGTTGAAGATCCGCGCCACCCGCACGTCCACGCCATGGGTGCGGTGGTAGGCGAAGGTCAACGCTTCGGCGTAGCGCTTGGCCTCGTCGTACACCCCCCGGGGCCCGACCGGGTTCACGTGCCCCCAGTAGGTCTCGGGCTGGGGATGCACCTGCGGGTCACCGTACACCTCGGAGGTGGAGGCCAGAAGGAAGCGCGCTCCCTTGGCCAGCGACAGCCCGAGAGCGTTGTGGGTGCCCAGTGCGCCGACCTTGAGCGTCTGGATCGGCAGGTCGAGGTAGTCCACGGGCGAGGCGGGTGACGCGAAGTGCAGAACCGCGTCCACGTCGCCGGGCACGAAGATGAACTCGGTCACGTCCCGGTGCACGAAGGTGAAACGCTCGTGGCCGAGCAGATGGGCGAGGTTGTCCTCGTCGCCGGTCACGAGGTTGTCGAGGCACACGACCTCGCAGTCCCCCTCGAGCAGTCGATCGATCAGGTGCGATCCGAGGAAGCCGGCCCCGCCGGTCACCACCACCCGAGCACCCTCGCGCAGCACCATGGCGGACTCCCGGGATCCGAGGACCCCTGAGCCTACTGCGCCCGCGACTCGGTCCGGCGTCAGGTTCCCCGCCCCAGGCGCGCGCAGGCAGCGACCCTTCGGGTCCGCACGGTTGGCGGCAAGCTCCCAACCAGTGCGCCTTCGAGCGCCTAGGCTGGCCCCCGGCCACCGCGCCACCGGTGCGGGAAAGGGGGGCCGAAGCGATGCCCGAAACCGTCACGCCCACGCTGCGGCGCTATCTCGTCGCGTGGTGGATGCTGGGCGCGGTGACGCTGATGGTGAGCGCCTGGCTCGCCGTTGGTGTCGTGGCGGACGGTGAGGGGTGGCGCCCGATGCTCGTGCCGCTCCTTGCCGTGGTGGCGGCGTCGGTCGCGGCGGACCGCCTGCAGATCGTGCTCCCGGTCGGCCGCTCGGCACTCGCCGTGCACCTGCTCGAGGTCGCCGTCGTGCTCGGGCTGGTACTGCTTCCCGCTCCCCTGGTCGGGCCCGCCGTCGTCGTCGGCCAGGCCCTGGGTCAAGCTTCGCGGCGCATCGCCGTCGAGAAGGCCACGTTCAACCTGGCGGTGAGCGCCGTGGCGGCCGCAGCTGCCGGGCTGGTCACCCTGCCGTTCGCCGACACGCCCATCGAAGC
>SKJO01000427.1 GCA_007121975.1 Nitriliruptoraceae bacterium
CCCTGGCCGGGGCCGGGACTGCCGGGGTCGGGGTCGGGACTGCCGGGGCCGCGGCCGGGACTGACGGGGCCGGGGCCGGGACTGACGGGGTCGGGGCCGCGTCCGCAGACACAACCCCCACCCGGAGCACCGCCGCCGTCCGCAGCCGCAGCCGCAGTGTCGCCGTCGTGCGCAGCCGCAGTGTCGTCGCCGTCGCCGTCGTGCGCAGTCGCAGTGTCGCCGCTGTCGTCGCCGTCGCCGTCGTGCGCAGTCGCGGTGTCGCCGCCGTCGTGGTCCGCAGCTGCAGCGTCGTTGTGGTGGGGGTTGGGGGTGTGGTTGTGGGGGTTGGTGGCCTGTGGGGGGTTGGCGCTGAGGTAGTGCTCGGCGAGGCGTAGGAGTGCGTCGGCATGCTGACGTTGGCGTGCGCGTAGTGCCCACAGTTGGTCGGGGTCGTCGGGTTCGTCGGGGTCACGCTGGCCGATCGCATGGCGGGTGGTGTCATGTGGTCCGGCTGAGGGGGCGGGTGCGGCGGCGTTGAGTGCTTCGAGCAGGGTCGCGCCGGCCTCGCTGTCGAGTTCGAAGAACCCGATCAGGCTGCCGCCTTCCATCCGGGTCGATACCCGCCGACGTTCACGGGCGGCAGTTTCGGCGTTGTCGGCCAGATCGGCCCGGAGCCGCTCCACGGCTTCTGCGATGACCTCGATGAGTTCATCTGCGGACAGCTTGCAGATACGTTCCCGGTCGGTGAACAACGCATCGACCATCGACCGTTGCGAGAGCTTGAGACGTTCGATCAGTGTGCACAGCACCACCAGTGTGGATGCACCCACCAGCCCGTCTGCCACTGCGGCCGACAGATGCGGCAGGTAGCCGACCACCAGGCCGGCACGATGCTGACGGCGGACCTCCACCCCGGCAAGCCCGCTGGTGGCGGTGAGATAGTCCTCGAGGCTACGGCCAAGCTCACGGGAATCCGCGGCGGTATGCCGCAGCCGGGCATCCGCGAGCAGCGTGACCGCACGTGCGGTATCCCACAGTCCACTGAGCGTCGACAGCCGCCACACCGACACCCCGACATCCCCCAACGCCGCAGCGTCCGACCCGGCAGACACCGGCCCCATACCGGGGGTGTCGGCCCAGCGGGCACGATGATCCCCCGCGCAGGCACCGATCTGCTCGACGTTCGGACCAAACCGGCGGCGCAGACATCCCAGTACCTGTGCGGCCAGATCGATCAGCTCACCGGTCGCATACCCCGAGACGTCCACATCCGCCAGCGGCGACATCCCCGCCACCATCCCCCCATCAGCAGTGTCCGCAGGGTGGGCCACCCCATCCCACGGACGGCCGCCCCCGCCAGCCCGCCCTTCTCCACAACCCGAAAGGTCGTAGCTGCCGGGAGTCTGTGCAGCCAGCACCGTCCGACCCGACCCGTGACGGACGGTGGTAGTGGACGGCTGGAACCTTGGCGGGAACATGTGTTCACCGTAACTGGTGGGTGCGACCATCACCTCCGCCCGGCACCCGACCGGTGGACAACCCACACACCCCACCAACCCCGGCCCCGGCCCGACAGCGGCCCGACCCGTCACTTGACACCCGCCCCGGCCCGCCCCCGTCCCGACAGCGGCCGGTCCGGTCAACAGCGTGAGGACCCGGCTGCCGAACCCCACGAAGTTCGGCAGCCGACCCCGCCAGCCACACGAAACTCGCGCCCACGCAAGGTTCTGCCCCGACCGGGCCCGCCAGCCGAACGAAACTCGCGCCCACGCAAGGTTCGGCCACGGCCACGGCCACGGCCACGGACCCGACCACAGGAGCGGGACTCAGCTGATCACGGCGGAGCGCAGCTCGGTCATCTCCAGCACCGTGTAGGCGGGGCCCTCGCGGGTGTTACCGGAGTCGCGCAGACCGCCGTAGGGCATCTGGTCGGCACGCCAGGTCGGCACGTCGTTGACGATCACCCCACCGAAGTCCAGGACCTCGATCGCCCGCTTGGCGACCGAGAGATCGGCGGTGAAGATGCCGGCGTGCAGGCCGTAGCGGGTGTCGTTGGCGAGCGCGAACGCCTCCTCGACATCGTCGTAGACCTGTACGCCCACGACCGGACCGAACACCTCGGTGTTGCAGACCGTCATGTCGTTGGTGACCTCGGCGAGTGCCGTAGGCCGAAGCACGCCGTCGTCGGTCAGGTCGCCGCCGGCCAGCACCCGGGCACCGTCGGCGACCGCCTCGGTGATCCAGTCCTGCACCCGGTCCCGATTGCCGGCGTCGATCAGGGCCGAGACCTGCGTGGAGTCGTCGAGGGGGTCGCCCACGACCAGAGCGTCGAAGGCCTCGGCGAGCGCCGCCTCGAAGTCGACGGCGATGTCCCGATGGACGAGCACCCGTTGCACCGAGATGCACGACTGTCCGGCGTGCGAGGTGCCCGCGGCGGCGATCTTGGTGGCGGCGGTGCGCCAGTCGGCGTCGGGCTGCACGATCACGGGCGCGTTGTTTCCGAGTTCCAAGGAGACCTTCTTGCGCGGCGCGCCGGCGCGGATCCCCCATCCGACCTCGGGGGAACCGGTGAAGGTGATCATCGCGACGTCGTCGTGATCGACCAGGGCCGCACCGACCTCGCGGCCCGACCCGGTCACCACGTGCAGGTAGCCGGCGGGCAGTCCGCAACGGTCGAGCAGCAGCTCGGCGAGCTTGATGCCGGAGAACGGCGTCTGCCCGGCGGGCTTGAGCACCACCGCGCACCCGGCGGCGATCGCCGGAGCCAGCTTGTGGGCGACGAGGTTGAGCGGGAAGTTGAACGGCGTGATCGCTCCGATGACCCCGACGGGCACCCGAAGGGCGAAGCCGAGGCGCCCCTCCCCCGCCGGCGCGGCATCCAGGGCCAGCATCTCCCCGGCCAGCGAGCGAGCGACCGCCGACGAGAACCGGAAGGTGGACACCGCACGTTCCACCTCGACCCGGGCGGTGGAGATCGGCTTGGCGGCCTCACGCGCGATCGTGCGCGCGAGGTCCTCGGCGATGTCGGGATCGGCAAGCAGCTCAGCGGCACGGTCGAGCACCGCGGCGCGCTGCCAGGCCGGGAGCGGCTGCTCGCGCATGGCGCGTCGGGCGGCGGCCACGGCGGTATCGACGTGGTCGGTGCTGCAGCGGGGCACGGCGCCGATCAGCTCCCCGTCGTAGGGGGCGCGGATCTCGATCGATGCCTCGGTGCTGACCGGCTGCCCGTCGATGCGAACCGGGTGCTGGGTCATGATCTCGTCCTTGTCGGGTCAGGCCGTCGCGATCAGGGCACGGTCCAGGCTTGCCAGCGCATGGTCGATCTGCTCGTCGCTGATCACCAGCGGCGGGATCCAGCGCAGGGTCGAACCATAGGGTCCACAACTCATCACCACCACGTGCTCTTCCACGAGCAGGTGGCGCATGATCGCGGCGGTACGTGCAGGATCCGGGCACCCCTCGTCGTCCACGATCTCGCTGGCGAGCATCGCGCCGAGGTTGCGGTTCTCCCCGATGGCGCGGAAGCGGGTGGCGATCTCGTCGAGCCCGGTGCGGAAGCGTGCGCCGACCTCGGCGGCCCGCGGGAGGAACTCCGTCTCGGTCATGATGTCGAGGGTGGCAAGGGCCGCGGCGCAGGCCATCGGGTTGCCGCCGTAGGTCCCCCCGTGGGAACCCACCGGCCAGCGGTTCATGAGGTCGGCGGAGGCGCCCACCGCCGACATCGGGAAGCCCGAGGCGATGCCCTTGGCCAGCACGACCACGTCGGGCGTCAGGTCATGGTGGTCGGTGGCGAACATCCGCCCGGTGCGCCCGAAGCCGGTCTGCACCTCGTCGGCGACGAACAGGATGCCGTGCTGGGCGCAGCGCTCGGCCAACCCGTGCAGGAAGCGACGAGGTGCCGGGACGTAGCCGCCCTCACCGAGCACGGGTTCGATCATGACGGCCGCGGTCTCGCTGGGCGCGGTCTGGGTGGCGAGCAGCAGGTCGAACTCGCGCAGGCAGCGGTCGATGGCCACGTCCTCGTCCTCCGCGGTGAGGAAGGTGACGGGGAAGGGTGCGACGAAGACCCCGGAGGGCAGGGGGGCATGCCCGGCCCGGAACACGGTCTTGGAGGTGGTCATCGCCATGGTCAGGTGGGTACGGCCGTGGAAGGAACCCTGGAACACCACGACGTTGGGGCGCCCGGTGGCCTGCTTGGCGAGCTTGACCGCCGCCTCGGTGGCCTCGGCTCCGGAGTTGGCGAAGAAGAACTGCTCGATACCGGGCGGGCTGATCTCGGCCAGCCGCTGCGCGAGGGGTTCGAGCAGATCGTGGCGGTAGCAGTTGACCTGGGCGTGGATGAAGCGCCCGGCCTGCTCACGGATGGCCTCGACGACCCGCGGGTGGCAGTGACCGGTGTTGACCACGCCGATGCCCGAGGTGAGGTCGAGGTAGTCGGTGCCGTCCACGGTGGTGATCACCGCGCCGGCGCCGTGAGCGACCTGCAGATCGGTCAACTCGAACCAGACCTGCGAGAGGTGGGTGTCCATGGGTTGCTCCTCGGCGTTCCCGACGGTCGTGCAGGGTGAGGGCTGCGGCGTGGAGACAAGCACACGCCGCACGCGTGCGCCTTGTGCGTCTGGCCCACTTGCCTGCTTCACGTCGGGCCAGATGCACGGACGGCCCTCAGGCGGTCCAGCCGGCGGAGGGGAGGTCGAACCAGACGTGGACCTGCCCGGTGCCGGTGGCGTTCTCGTAGTCGGAGAGCAGGCGCCCCGGCGCGGTGCAGTCCCGGCCGCCGATGGCGGCGACCATCGCGAGGTAATGGCCGAAGCCACCCTCGGGGTTGTGCGGGTGGTAGTCGTCCATGTGGTCGATGACCGCGGCATGATCACCCGCCTGCATCCAGGCCAGGCGCTGCTCGTCGGCAGCGCGGGCCTCGGGGGTGACGATGTGCGACGGGTCGGAGGCCTCGTGCTTGGGCAGTTCCTTGAGTCGGTGGAAGGTGTGGCTCATCCCGCCGCTGGCGAGCACCACGACCCGACGATCCGAGGCGGCGACGGCCTCGCCGATCGCTCGGCCGAAGGTCAGGAAGTCGTCCTCGTCGCCGGTCTGCACGATCGACGTGGACAGGATCCGCTCGCCGCGGTGCAGGTAGTGCACGAGGTTGATGGTGGCGTAGTAGACCGGGAGGTAGGGATCGTCGATGGCGGTGGTCGGCGTGCCAAGCGCGTTGCCCTGCGTCTCGATCAGCCGGGCGAGCTCGGGATCACCGTCGTAGTCGTAGGGCACCTGGCGCATGCCCCGCGGCAGCTCCGAGGAGGTCATGAGCCCTTCGCGGTGGTCGTGGGAGGACACGACGTGCTCGACGGTGGTGAACCAGTGGGTGTCGAGGATGACGATGGTGTCGGGTCGCAGGTCGTCGAGGATCTCGCTGCGCAGCCGGTGAAGGCCCGGGACCAGGGAGATCTCCCGGCCCTCGTTGAGCCGACGGCGCATCGGCTCGTCGAACATGATGGTCGGGACGTGCGAGATCAGCCCCGCACCGACGATGGCTCCCATGGGTGGCTCCTGTGGACTCGCGGGTGGGTGGGGGACGCGGGCCTCAGCCCGCGACCGGACCGGGGCAGTCACGCTCGAGGGTCTGCCCGCCGGCGAAGGTGGCGCCGACCTGGCGGTAGGTCGCGCCGATCAGCTCGTGGGGGGCGAGGCGGTCGAACTCCTCGGTCGGGCTCGAGAACAGCTCGAGTTCGGCGTCGCCGACGTAAACCGGTCCGGCCTCGACGTCGACGGTCTTGAGGCGCACGAGTTCGCTCAGGCTCGGCGGGGCGGTCGGCCCCTCGATGGCCGGCAGGTAGCGGGTGTGGGCCATGGCGTGGCTGTTGACGAACCCGCCGGCGTCCCCGGTTCCGGTGATCGTGAAGACCGCCTGGGCCAGGCGCCGGTCGTAGGCGGCGAGGGTGGCACCGAACCGCCCGCCGGGCTCGAGCCGGGGGCCGGCACGGCCGTAGGCGACCGGTCGGGTGAGGTGGATCGAACCGAGCTTCTTGGGATAGCCCTGGTAGTGACCGCGGGCCATCGCGTAGTCGGTGTCGACCCAGATGTACACGCAGCGCGAGACGTGCTCGCCGCGGTAGCGGCCGCGTACCACGAAGAACACCTCGCGGTACTGCGCCCTCACCGGGTCCAGCAGCTCCTCCCCACCCGACGAGCACGACTGCCAGTCGGCCCACACGATCGCCACCGCACCGGGATCCTCGGCGGGCTCGAGCGGGTCGGGCAGCAGCTCGAGCACCCGGGCGGGATCGGTGCGGTACTCGATGGTCAGCAGGTCGCCGGAGTAGTGCCACGGTGGCGGGGGCACCAGCGACGAGCGCCCGGTTGCGGTGCGCGGGAAGAGGAATCCTTCGAGCTGTGCCACGTGACGTCTCCCTCGTCAGCCGCCCGGAGCATACCGTTCGGACACGAACGATGTTGCTAGCCTAGGCGCTGCCAAGCGACGAGGAGCGCGCAGCATGGAGACCCGCAGGATCCTGCTCGACGGTGCCATCACGACCGTCGTGCGCGACGGCGAGCAGCTGGTGGCCGGCGACGGCCGGCGGGTGGCGATCGAGCACGCCGTGCACCTGGCCCCGGTGACGCCCTCCAAGATCCTGTGCGTGCACCTCAACCACGTCAGTCGTGTCGAGGAGTTCGGGGTGAGCCTGGCCGCGGCTCCGACCTACTTCCACAAGCCGGTGTCCGCGCTCAACGCCCACGAGGGTCACGTCGTGCGACCCGACGGGTGCCGCTGGCTCAACTACGAGGGCGAGATCGGGATCGTGATCGGCCGCACCACCCGCAACGTGAGCCAGGAGCAGGCCTGGGACCGGATCGCCGGCTACACCGTGGCCAACGACTTCGGGCTGCACGACTTCCGCGACACCGACGCCGGCTCGATGCTGCGGGTCAAGGGCTCGGACACGCTGTGCCCGCTGGGTCCAGGACTCATCTCCGCCGACGCCTGGGATCCCCGCGAGGGCCACCGTCTGGTCACCCGGGTCAACGGCGAGGTGCGCCAGGACGGTTCGACCGCCGAGATGACCTGGGACATGGCCTACCTCGTCGCCGATCTCGCCCGCACGATCACCCTCGAGCCCGGCGACGTGATCCTGTCGGGCACCCCGGCCAATTCCCGCCCCGTGCAGCCCGGCGACGTCGTCGAGGTGGAGGTGGAGGGGCTGGGCACGCTGCGCAACCGGATCGTGACCGGACCCACGCCGATCCGTCAGGAGCTCGGCGCGCAACCCACCGAGTCCGAGGAGGTGCGCTCCACGGCGCTCGGCGGCGACTGGGAGTACCGAGGCGTCCGCGCACCGCGGCGCTGAGCCCCGATCGCGGGGAGCCCCCGATCGCGGGCGGCTACAGCGGGCGGCCTGGCGGGTCGACGCCCACGATCCGGCTGCCGAGCACCAGGTCGTCGAGCAGACGCTGGCCGTGGCCCCCGAGGCCGCTGCCACCCCAGAAGGACTGCTCCGAGTCCGGCACGAGATCGAGCACGCTGGTGGCGTTGACCTTGACCTCGCCGGCGGGCAGCCGCGCACCGAGCGCCATCGCCGCCTCGACATCGGCGGAGAAGACGTAGGCCGCGAGTCCCCCGACCGGGTCGGTGGCGGCGGCGAGCATCGCCGCCGTGTCCGCGACCTCGTGCAAGGTGAGGACGGGAGCGAACAGCTCCTCGTCCACCGCAGCCGCCGGAAGCCCGGTGACCACGCTGGCCGGTAGCCCGAACGCGCTGGGGTGGCCACCGCCCTCGACCCCGGACCCGGCGCCAGCCTGGTGGACCAGGCCGCCGGTCTGACGCAACCGCGCGAGCTGCCCTTGCACGCACGCGAGGTGCTCGCGGTGGGCCAGCGGACCGAGCGTGACGCTGCCGTCGAGCGGGTCACCCGCCCGCAGCGTGGCGAGCTCGTCGAGCAGCGCCTCGAGCAGCGCCGGGGCGAGGTCCGGGGCGACCAGCACCCGGCCGGGCGCCTCGCACCACTGCCCCGACAGCACGGTTGCGGCCCGGGCGAGCAGCCGGGCGGTGTCGGCGACATCGGCGTCGCGCAGCACCAGCGCCGGGTTGTTCGCGCCGAGCTCGAGCTGCAGGGCTCCCAGACGGCCCCCCACGATCGATCCCACCGCCCGGCCGGCCGCCCGCGAGCCGGTCAGGCTGACCGCGGTGAGGCGCGCATCGGCCACCAGCCGCGCAGCGAGCTGAGCATCCCCCGGCACGACCCCGAGCACCCCGTCGGGCAGGCCGGCCTCCGCCAGCAGCGGAGCGAGCAGCGTCATGCTCGAGGTCGCCCACTCGGAGGGCTTGATCACCACCGGCGCGCCGTGGACCAGCGCGGTGAGCAGCTTGGGCAGGGCCACGGGCACCGGCGCGTTCCACGGCAGCAGCACCGCGAGCGGGCCCCGGGGCAGCCGGTGCAGGACCACCGGGCGGCCCGGCTCGCCGAGCTGACGGGCACCCCCTCCAGCCGCCACCGCCGCCGCGCCGGTCAGTGCCGCCGCCGCGCCACCGATGGTCAGCCGGGTGGTCGCCAGCGGCA
>SKJO01000333.1 GCA_007121975.1 Nitriliruptoraceae bacterium
CGGGCGGGGGGTCGGCGGGCGGGGGGGCGGCGGCCGGGGCTTCCGACCAGCATCCGGCCTGCCACGGCGGCCGCGCCGACCGCGCCGGCCCACGGCCGATCCCGGTCGTTCGCGGCCACAAACACTCGCTGACGCGAGTTTCGCCCCACCCCAAGGCCCATCGCGGCCACAAACGCTCGCCGACGCGAGTTTCGCCCCGCCCGACGGCCCATGCCGGCCGATCGAGGAAGTCCGCGGCCGTTCGCGGCCACAAACACTCGCCGACGCGAGTTTCGCCCCGGCCCACGGCCCATCGCGGCCACAAACACTCGCCGACGCGAGTTTCGCCCCCAACACCGGCCCGCCGACCCCGCCGAACGTCGAACACCCTGATGGTCGGATGCCGGGGGTAGGGTCAAGCCAACCGTGGCGTTCGGGGCCGCATCGATGAGCGCAGGCAGATCACCAGGATCGGGCGTCTGGTCGGCGAGGCCGGCTGGGTCGACACCTGCGGTGCCACGCTTGCGGATACCAGGGCTGGCCGCTGGGAGCCGGCGGCCCGTCGCTGCCGCGGTGGGTGTCCTCCTGCTGATCGTAGGGGCACTCGCGTGGTCGACAGGGGCCGATCGCGGAGGTGGCACCAGCACACAAGCCGACGACCGCGGAGGTGGCACCAGCACGCAAGCGGCCGAATCGTCGGTGCCCGGTGCCCAGCCTGATCGGGGCGCCGATGGCCAGGCCGCCGCCGACCTCGATCGGGCAGATGAACCGTCCGCGCCATCCGGACAGGGCGCTG
Organism: Nitriliruptoraceae bacterium; assembly: GCA_007121975.1. Lineage (GTDB taxonomy): Bacteria > Actinomycetota > Nitriliruptoria > Nitriliruptorales > Nitriliruptoraceae > SKJO01. The sequence continues at coordinate 776 of SKJO01000333.1, forward strand.
GCGACGACGCCACCCCCGACGCCGACGACAACGCCTCGAGCGGCGCGCACGACGGCGACGACCTCGTCGTCCATTTCCTCGATGTCGGTCAGGCAGATGCGACGCTGCTGGTGCAGGGAGAGACCACGGTGCTCATCGACACCGGCCGCTACCAGGCCGATGATGTCGTTGAGGCCCTGACCTCCCTCGGGATCGAGACGATCGAGTTGCTGATCGTGACCCACCCGCATGCCGACCACATCGGGCAGTTCGACCAACTGGTCGATGCGGTCACGATCACCGAGACCTGGTGGTCCGGCGCGACGACCACCTCGCTGACCTTCGGCCGGGCGCTGGATGCCCTGGAGCGTTCTGGGGCGGCCTACGAGGAGCCCCGCGCGGGCGATGCCGCCCAGGTCGGGCAGCTGCTGATCGAGGTCGTCAACCCACCGGTCGGGATCGAGCTCACCGACTTGCACGACTCGGGCCTGGCCGTGCGCGTCACCTACGGGTCGTTCCGGGTGCTGTTCACCGGGGACGCCGAGGCACCGACCGAGCGGCGGATGGTCGCCTCCGACCCCGCGCTGCTCGAGGCGGAGGTCCTGCAGGTGGGCCACCACGGGTCGCGGAGCTCGACCGTCCCGGAGTTCCTGGCCGCGGTCTCGCCCGCGGTGGCGGTGTACTCCGCCGGCGCGGACAACGCCTACGACCATCCGCACCCTGAGGTGCTCGAGCGGTTGCAGGCCGCCGACGTCGAGGTATACGGCACCGACACCCACGGCACCGTGGCCATCACCACCGACGGCCACAACTGGTCGGTGCACACCGGCTGGTAGCCATCGGCCACGCAGCACCACGACGAGGACCGCCCAGTTCCACCGATCGCTACGACGACGAACGCACCGGCCCACAGCCCGCCAGCGGAGGTGACGCGCATGACCGACGCCCCTCGGATCCCCCACGCCCCTCGGATCCCCCACGCCCCTGGGATCCCCGACGCCCCTCGGATCCCCGACGACCGAGCGGTGATCGACCGGATCGTGGACGGGGTCACCGCGGTGCTGCTGCGCGGCGCGGACGAGCAGGAGGTACTCGTCGCGGTCGACGCGCTGCCGGCCGACGCCCGGGAGCGTGACTGGGTCATCGTGACGTCCGGCGCCGACCGGGTCGAGGTGCTCGGCGTCGACACCGAACTCACCGAGCAGCGCACCCGACAGGTCCAGGCCCAGCTCGATCGGATCCGCGAGCAGCAGTCGGGCGGGCGCTTCCCACCGCGCTGACGTGCACGGCGCTCGCGTCGAGATCCTCTGCGGCTGAGGATCGTGGCGCCTCACACGCACCGGGGGAGCACGCGATGATCGACACCCGGACCGTTCAGGTCGACACCGAGGTCCGTCTGGAGGTCGCCACCAGTGGCGACGACCAGGATCCGACGGTGCTGCTGGTGCACGGCAACGGCCCCAACTGGCGGCAGTTCACCCCGCAACTGAGTCGCTGGCCGACGACGGGCACGTCGCGCCGTCACCACGTGGCCACGGGCACTCGACCCTGCCGGCAGCCGCGGGCCGTGGGGATCTGAGCATCGCGCGGCTTGCCGCGGACCTCCTCGCGGTGCTCGACCACCTCGAGGTGGCGCAGGTGCACCTGGTGGGCAACTCCGTCGGCGGGTTGGTCGGTCTCGAACTCGCCCGCACGGTCCCGCATCGCCCGAGGACCCTGACGACCTTCGGAACCACCACGCAGCTGTCCTCGAGCCGCGGGCTGGTACGCACCATGTCGTTGCTGGTGCACTGAGACCTCGACCGCAGCCTCAACCGCACGCTTGCGACGACCCTCGCGACGATCGAGGAACGGAACGACGCCATCGTGGTCGACCTGCTCGACGCCGGACACTTCGCGAACCTCGAGCAGCCCGATGGCTTCCACCGGATCGTGCGAGGGTTCCTCGCGCAGCACCGCTGAGCCGGGCGCGCTTCCGACACGTCACGAGCCTGGATCTCGTGGCCCCGAACCCGGCTGCCACCCGCCCGATGATCGGCGTGGTCGGTGCCAACGGTGCCGGCAAGTCGACCCTCCTTCGCCTGCTCGCCGGTGAGCTCGCGCCCGTCACGCGCACGATCGACGTGCACGCCTCAGCTCGCCCGTGGCTGGTCGAGCAGCAGGTGGACGTACTCAGCGATCCGGTCCGCGCCTTCGCCTGGCAGTGGGACGGCGTCGCCGAGCGTCTGCGGCGCCGTCTGCAGCTGGATCCCGACGACCTGGATCCCGACGACCTGGATCCCGACATCGGACGTGGCTGGCTGGTCCTGTCGCCCGGTCAGCGCAAGCGCTGGAAGCTGGCCGCCGCGCTGGCCGAGCAGCCCGACATCCTGCTGCTCGACGAGCCGACCAACCATCTCGACCTGCCATCGATCGAGCGCCTCGAGGCCGCCCTGCTCCGGTGGGCGGGAGCGCTGCTGCTGGTCACCCACGACGACCACCTGGCTGCCGCCACGACCGAGGCCACCTGGACGGTCGCCGACGGGACCGTGCGCCGTGCACCTGCGGCCACCCCGAACCGGTCGGGCTGATGCGTCGGCGGCGGGGGAGCGCAGCAACTAGCGTTCGGCCATGCGGATTCTGCTGGTCTCCGACCTCCACTACCGACTGCCGCACCTCGACTGGGTGGCCGGGGTCGCCAGCGAGTACGACCTCGTGGTACTCGCCGGTGACCACGTCGACATCTCCTCGCCGGTCAGCGTCGAGGTGCAGATCACGGCGCTGCGGGTCGCGATGGCCGACCTCGCCGCTCGCTCACGGCTGGTGGTGTGCTCCGGGAACCACGACCTGAACACCCGCAACGACCAGGGGGAGAAGACGGCCGACTGGCTCGCCCCGCTCCGGGAGGTCGGAGCAGTCGTCGACGGCGACACCGTCACGATCGGTACCACCACGGTGACGGTGCTCGGGTGGTGGGACGGCCCCGTGGCTCAGCAGGAACTCGAGGCCCAACTCGAGGCACACGCACCCGACACCTCCCGGTGGATCTGGGTGTACCACTCGCCGCCGCACGGCCCGCTGGCCTGGACCGGCTCCCGCCACTTCGGTGATCCCGTCATCGCGGGCTGGATCCAACGGTGGCGCCCGACCGCGGTCCTGATGGGCCACATCCATCAGGCCCCGTTCACCCCGGATGGCTCCTGGATCGATCGGGTCGGTCCGACCTGGCTGTTCAATGCCGGCAAGCAGATCGGCCCCGTCCCCGCACACATCGAGGTGGACCTGGACGCGGCGACGGCCCGATGGATCTCCTCCGAGGGCATCGACGAACGCAGCCTGCCTCAGTAGTCGGGCACGTCCGCGCGCTCTGAGCCGGCGTCGGCCGCGTCGGCGCCGCTGGTCATCAGCTCGCCGAGTACCTGGTCCATGACCGCGAGGTGCGTCTCGGTGCCCGCGTACTGCCGCTTGAGATCGGTGAGGTAGGAGGTCACCGCGCGCAGGCGGCGGGCAAGCAGCCGCGCGATCGCCAGGGTGAGGTCGGGATCACTGGCCACCGCGGCGCCGGCGTCCTCGATCACCGCCACCGTCGCGGGCGCGACCGCGACGACGTCCGCGCCGTACGAGGTGCCGAGCAGGGCGGCCATCTCGCCCAGGAACGATCCCGGCTCACGCACGGTGGTGATGACCACCTCGCCGTCACGGACCTCGAACGCCCCGGCGATGAGCACGTACAGCCGGTCTCCGTGCAGGCCCTGGCCGATCAGGACCTCACCAGGATCCAGGGTTCGGCGGGGTCGATCCGCACACAGACGCAGGACCTCATCCATGCCGCCGAGCCTAGCAGCGGGGCATCGGCCGACCGCCGGTGCCCCGGGTCCGCACCTGCCTGCGAACGAACCCGGGGAAGCCACCGACAAGGCAACGAACCTACGGCACGGCGCGCGGTGCCATCAGTGGTCGACCTTGGCGATCTCGCCGCTCTCGACCTTGTCGCGGTAGGCGAAGATCTCCTTCTTGACCAAGCGCGCGAGGATGTACAGGCCGAGCACGTTCGGGATCGCCATCAGGAACAGCATCGAGTCGGAGATCCCGATCACCGGGCCCAGCGACAGCGAGGCACCCACCACCACGAAGACGCAGAAGATGACCTTGAAGACCGTCTCGGCCACCTCGGAGTCGTCGAAGAGGTACCCGGTCGACTTCATGCCGTAGTACGACCAGGTGAGCATCGTGGAGAAGGCGAAGGCGACCACGGCGACCGCGAGCACGTTGGGGAACCAGGGCAGCACCGTGGCGAACGCCGCTGAGGTCAGGGCAACGCCGCCGAGCTCGCCCGCGACCGGGTCGAGGTAGGCGCCGGAGATCACGATGATCAACGCCGTCATGGTGCAGATGATGACGGTGTCGATGAACGGCTCGAGCAGGGCGACGTGCCCCTCGGTGGAGGGGTGTTCGGTGCGCACCGCGGAGTGGGCGATCGCGGCCGAGCCGATGCCCGCCTCGTTGGAGAACGCCGCACGTTGGAAGCCCACGATCAGCGCACCGATGATGCCGCCATAGGCGCTGTCGAGGGCGAAGGCCTGCCGGAAGATCTCGCCGAAGGCGGCCGGCACCTCGGCCAGGTTCGAGCCGATGACCAGCAACGCGGCCAGCAGGTACACGCCGGCCATGATCGGTACCAGCTTCTCGGTGACCCGGGCGATCGACTTGATCCCGCCGATGATCACCGCGCCGACGGTGATCGCGAAGATCAGGCCCACGACCCAGCGGTAGTCGGCGATCGGGCTGTCCTCGCCACCGGTGACCGCGATGATCTGCGCCGTGGCCTGGTTCGCCTGGAACATGTTGCCGGCACCGATCGCACCGCCGATGCAGGAGATCGAGAACAGGACCGCCAGCGTCTTGCCGGCGCGGACCCGTCCGGTCACCTCGGCGATGCCCTGCTCGAGGTAGTACATCGGTCCGCCCGAGACCGTGCCGTCGGGCCGCTCCCGCCGGTACTTCACACCCAGGGTGCACTCAGCCATCTTGGAGGACATGCCGAGGAGCCCGGCGATGATCATCCACACCGTGGCGCCCGGACCTCCGATCGCGATCGCCACCGCGACCCCGGCGATGTTCCCGAGCCCCACGGTGCCAGACACGGCGGTCGCAAGGGCCTGGAAGTGGGTGACCTCGCCGGCGTCGTCGGGGTTGGAGTACTGGCCACGGACCAGTTCTAGCGCGTGCTTGGGGCCGCGAAGGTTGAGGAAGCCGAGGTAGACGGTGAAGAACCCGCCGGCGGCCACCAGCCACAGCACGATCAGGGGCAGGTTCACCCCGGCGACGGGGACGGAGTAGAAGACGACGCTCTCGATGGCGGAGGACACGGGGTCCATCGCGGAGGAGATGCGCTCGTCGATGCTCTGCGCGAGCAGTGGCTGCGGCATGGTGGAACCTCCGGGCGTCACGGCACCACCGTCACGGGGACGTCGGCGATCTGGGTCAGGGTCGAGGGCACGCTGCCGAACATCCGGGAGCGCATGCGGCTCTCCCCGGTACGCCCGACGATGATGTGCTCGGCGTCGTACTCGCGGGCCAACTGGTTGAGCAGCTCGGACCGATCGCCATGCTTGGCGACGAGGATGACCTCGACGCCCTCGCCGACCTCACGCCCGGCGGGTTCGAGCAGTTGGGTACGTGCCGCCTCGAGCTCCTGCTGACGCCGCTGGTGGCGCTGCTCGTTCTCCTCCGGGGTGTTGAACGAGTAGGGCGACCAGGGGATCACGTGAGCGAGCACGAGGGTCGCGCCCAGACTCCGTGCCCGGCCGGTGGCGAACTCCAGGGCCCGCCACCCGGCATCGCTGCCGTCCACGCCGACGAGTAAGACCTTGCCCATGCTTGGCTCCCTAGCGGTTGATGTCCCGTCGAAGCACGACGAAACAAGGCGCACGCCTGCTGGCGTAGCCCGGCGTTCGCGCCCTCCCCGAGCGCGCTGCCGCCTCGTGCGGCGGCCGGACGCTAGGCCCCGGGTGCTGGGTTGGCAACCGTCGGGCTCGCCTCCTCGGGCGCGAAGGCGTGCTGGGGGCGGGGATACGGCCGGGCGCGCGGACGCATGCCGCCGGTCACGGGTGAGCGCAGCCGCGCACCCCGGAGGGCCGTGTTGGCCCGTACGGGGACCGGTGGCGACTACGCTCGGATCCGGCAGCAGACCATCTTCTCGTGGCTGCCAAACGAGTGCCGGGCGACCACCCGGCAAGAGCGGAGTGGTGACAGCAATGGCCGAGTTCTTCAGCACCGTCGATGCAGTTCGCTACGAGGGACCCGAGTCGGACAACGACTACGCCTACCGCGTCTACGACGCGGACCGGGTCGTGCTCGGCAAGACGATGCGCGAGCACCTGCGGATCGCGGTGTGCTACTGGCACTCGTTCAGCTGGGCCGGCAACGATGTGTTCGGCGCCGGCACCTTCGACCGGCCGTGGATCGACGGTGAGCTGGCGCCGATGGACGCGGCCAAGGTGAAGATGGAGGCCGCCTTCGAGTTCCTCACCAAGCTCGGCGTGCCCTACTTCTGCTTCCACGACGTCGACATCGCGCCCGCCGGCGACACCTTCGCCGAGTCGCGCCGCAACCTCGAGGTGATGGTCGCCCAGGCTGAGCAGCACATGGCCGAGACCGGCGTGCAGTTGCTGTGGGGCACCAGCAACTGCTTCAGCCATCCGCGCTTCGCTGCCGGTGCGGCCACCAACCCCGATCCCGAGGTGTTCGCCTATGCGGCTGCACAGATCTCGGCGGCGATGGAGATGACCCACCGGCTCGGTGGCGCCAACTACGTGCTGTGGGGGGGGCGGGAGGGCTACGAGACCCTGCTCAACACCCGCATGCGCCAGGAGGCCGACCAGCTGGCCCGCTTCCTCCACCTCGTCGTCGAACGCAAGCACGAGCTCGGGTTCGCCGGCACGCTGCTGATCGAACCCAAGCCCCAGGAGCCGACCAAGCACCAGTACGACTACGACTGCGCCACCGTGCACGGTTTCCTCGACCGCTACGACCTGGCCGAGGAGTTCCGCGTCAACATCGAGTGCAACCACGCGACGCTGGCCGGCCACTCGTTCCATCACGAGGTCGCCTACGCGGTCGACAACGGCATCTTCGGCAGCGTCGACGCCAACCGGGGCGATGCGCAGAACGGTTGGGACACCGACCAGTTCCCCAACTCCGTCGAGGAGGTCAGCCTGGCGGTGTACGAGATCCTGCGCGGCGGCGGGTTCGACACCGGCGGGTTCAACTTCGACACCAAGCTGCGCCGGCAGTCGATGGCCCGCGAGGACCTGTTCCACGGTCACATCGGCGGGATCGACACCCTCGCACAGTCGTTGCTGGTGGCCGCGGAACTGCTCGAGCGGGGCACGCTCGAGTCGCTGCGCGACGCGCGCTACGCCGGCTGGAGTCAGGGGCTGGGCGCGCAGATCCTCGCGGGGGAGCACTCACTGAAGGACCTCGAGCAGCAGGTGGCCTCCGGGCAGCTCGACCCCACGCCGGTCTCCGGGGAGCAGGAGCGGCTCGAGAACCTGGTCAACCGGGCGCTGTGGCGCGCGATCGCGGCCGGCTGAGCCTGGTACCGCAGAGCACCACGCCGGCAAGCAGCGTCCCGGCGAGCAACGTGCCGTCCGGGCCCGCAGCTGCGAGGCTACGGGCCCGGCACCGGCTCAGTCCTCTTCCTGCATCGAACGCATCGACCACACCAGCGTGCGCATCGAGGGAGGCTGCTCGAGCACGGTGACGATCGCCGCGGCGACGTCCTCGGCCCGCAG